>JAGYOT010000282.1 GCA_018399455.1 Desulfobacterales bacterium | reverse complement strand
AATAGCATTGACGATTTGTTTAGCTTCTTCTTCCTTTAATACAATTTCTCTTTCATTAGGGGACATTTATTCTCCAAAGCCGGATTCGAAGAGCTCGTGCAGTTTTTCCAAAATCGTGGTGTCTGTTGGGTCTTCAATTTGAAGCGTAACGCCGGATCCCTGCAGACAGGCAAGGGAAAGAATATCAATAATACTTGATGCATCCGCGTATTGATCGTCTTTGATCAACCAGACGTTCGATGCGGCCGTGCTTGCCAACTCGGCCACCATCGCTGCAGGTCTTGCGTGAAGGCCGAGTTCATTGGTTATGGTAACATGTCTCGAAAGCTCTTTGTTTAAGTCGCTCATTTTGTTTATAATTTTTGCGAGTATAACTTATAAAAAATATCAGCATATATGCATTTTGTCAAACTAAATCATTGACAATCCTTGAGGGCATTGATAGCTAAATAAAACTTGGCGGTTTGTCAACATACTGAATTATTAAAATATCTTATGGAGGGCGTTGTGAAGGACAAGAACAAGGTGATCATTTTTGGCAAGTCCACATGACCTTTTACCCGGGCGGCTCGGGAAGCCTATGCGAATAAATCCCAGGATGTGGAATATATTGATGTGGTGGCCGATAAACGTCAGCTTGACGCAATGCTGGCCTATTCGGACGGCAGCCGGCGGGTGCCGGTTATTGTGGACGGGGATACCGTCTCCATTGGATTCAATGGCAGAGGCTGACGGGTTTAATGTTGCCGGCCGTGCGCCGGCAGGGAGTTTTTGAATGAATAAGCTAATCGAGGCGCGCCAGTATCTCATTGATGAATTCAAACTCGGGGAATCCTGGCGTTTGTTTAAAATCATCGGCGAATTTGTGGACGGGGTGGAAACCCTGCATGATATCGGCCCGGCCGTCAGCATGTTCGGTTCTGCCCGAATGAGGGAGGACAGCGATCATTACCGGGCTGCCGTCCGGATCGCGGAGATGCTGGTGGAAAATGGGTTTGCCATTATCACCGGAGGCGGCGGCGGTATCATGGAGGCCGGAAACAAAGGAGCGGCCAACCGGCAGGGGCAATCGGTGGGATTAAATATTCAACTGCCCATGGAGCAGAAGCCCAATCCGTATGCCAACGTGCAGCTCGAGTTCAAATATTTTTTCATTCGCAAGGTGATGTTTGTCAAGTACGCCACGGCCTATGTCATTATGCCGGGCGGATTCGGCACGATGGATGAACTGTTTGAGGCGGTCACCCTGATTCAAACCCATCGGGTTCGACCCATGCCCGTGATATTATATAATTCCGCTTACTGGTGCGGCCTGATCGACTGGATAAGTTCTCAATTGCTGGATAACAGCATGATATCAGAAGGGGATCTTGCGATTCTGAAAATGACTGACTCCCCGCGCGAAATCGTCGATATCGTAAAGGCCGCCGATTCCGGGGCAATGCGTGGCCCGGGCCGGAATTGATCTGAATGGAAAGCCGCCATCGCATATATTTTGATAATTCGCGTGCAATGCGGACCATAGGAGATCAAAGTATTGATCTCGTGGTGACCTCCCCGCCTTACCCCATGATCGAAATGTGGGATCAAACCTTTGCCCGCCAGAGTAAACCCGTTTTTACAGCCATGGAAAAGGCGGACGGGAATCTGGGCTTTGAGGCCATGCACCGGGTGCTGGATGCGGTTTGGGCGGAGGTGGTCAGGGTGTTGCGGCCCGGGGGGTTTGTCTGCATCAATGTAGGCGATGCCACCCGGAAGGTGGGGGATCGGTTTATGCTGTACCCGAATCATGCCCGCATCCTTTCCGCACTCTACGATAAGGGCCTGTCGCCCTTGCCTGTCATTATATGGCGCAAGCAGACCAACGCGCCCAATAAGTTCATGGGCTCCGGCATGCTGCCCGCGGGGGCTTACGTTACGCTGGAGCATGAGTATGTTTTAATCCTTCGTAAAGGCGATAAGCGGGAATTCGATACGGGCGAGGAAAAGGCGGCCAGACGGCGGAGCGCAATTTTCTGGGAGGAACGCAATACCTGGTTCTCGGATGTCTGGATGGACTTAAAAGGCGCGCGCCAGCAGATGCTGGACAAAAAGGTGAGGGCGCGCTCCGGGGCCTTTCCGTTTGAGCTTCCCTACCGGCTGATCAATATGTATTCGGTTGTGGGCGATACCGTTCTTGATCCCTTTCTCGGAGCGGGTACAAGCCTCTTTGCCGCCATGGCAGCCGGCAGAAACAGTATCGGATTCGAACTGGAAGCAGGTTTTATTCAAACCATCCATGACCATGTGCAGCAGGCGATAGGGACCGGCAATCAGGTGATTTCCGATCGACTCGAAAAGCATGCCGCGTTTGTGAAGGAAAGGCTGGCAGAGGGAAAAACGGTGCAGTATGTCAGCAGGTTATATGGATTCCCTGTGGTGACCCGCCAGGAGACAGATATTTGCCTGCCCCGGCCGGTGAAAATGGAGGCAAACGGGTCGGATTCATTTGTCGTTACATATGAAGACGAGCCGTCGGCGGCTGACTGTTACGGGACCGATCAGGGAGCCGCTCCGGTCCGGGATACCGGGGGCGAAGCAGGACCTTGCCCTGGTAGCCCGAAACAACAGGATCTTTTTTAGGCTTGGTGTGGGCTGATTAACAATGAATATCGTTTTTTTTGCCATAGTCGCGGTTGCCTTTGTTTTCGCCGGCTTCCACCAGCTTGCCGGAGCGCCCTCAGATGCCGGCGTCACTCCCATTCAGGCGCTTTCCCGGTCCATGGTGGATTCGGCGGGCGGGGCGGTGGAGCTGGCCATCGGCCTGATCGGGGTGATGACGCTTTTTCTTGGCCTCATGAAAGTGGCTGAAGCGGGGGGGATGTTAAGGATTCTCTCCCGCCTTATTCGTCCCCTGATGACACGGCTTTTCCCCGACGTTCCGCCTGATCACCCGGCCATGGGGGCTATGATTTTAAACATGTCAGCCAATGCCCTGGGGCTGGGAAACGCCGCCACCCCCTTTGGTATCCGGGCCATGCAGGAACTGGACAAGCTAAACCCCGTCAAGGGCACGGCCACCAATTCCATGGCGCTTTTTCTGGCAATCAATACCTCCAATGTCACCCTTCTGCCGACGGGCGTGATTGCCCTGCGGGCAGCGGCAGGCTCTTCCGATCCGGCCGGCATCCTGCCCACCACGCTGTTTGCCACCTTGGGTTCAACCGTTGCCGCTGTGATTGCGGCCAAGCTGTACTCCCGTTTTGCTTCCTCCGATCCCGGACAAGAGCCCCTGCCTCAGGAGCCGGAAGCAGGCGGTGAAGCAAATGACGAGGCTTTGAAGCCATCCAATACATCGAAGTCGCCTCCTGACTCCGAAGGAGACGGGCAGGGGAGCGAATGGGAGACGACGGATGCCGGGTATCCGGTTTGGGTGAGCGCTCTGGCCCTGGCTGCTGTCATATGCCTGATTCCTTTGACAATTGTTTATGGAGAAACCGTTTCTCCCTGGATTATCCCCGGGCTGATGGTCGGGTTTTTGTTGTTCGGCGTTATTCGGAGGGTGCGGGTTTACGAGGTTTTTGTTGAAGGGGCAAAGGACGGGTTTCAGGTGGCGGTTAAAATCATTCCTTACCTGGTGGCCATTCTCGTGGCCGTGGGGATGTTTCGGGCCAGCGGTGCCCTGGAGGTAATGGTCAGCATGCTCGGCGGTTTAACCTCGAAAGTGGGACTGCCGGCAGAAGCCCTGCCCATGGCACTTTTACGTCCCCTTTCCGGCTCCGGCGCCTATGGCATCATGGCCTCGATTATCCAGGATCCGGCGGTGGGTCCCGACAGCT
>JAGYOT010000281.1 GCA_018399455.1 Desulfobacterales bacterium | reverse complement strand
AAAGCCCGCCCCCGTTCGTAATCTGAGTCGACGGCGACGTATTCACCCGGCTGGCATCCCAGATCCTGGATTCGGCGTCTGCACTGGTCTCGCCATGCCGGATCGTCCATCCGTCCGCCCAGGTCGATGCGGCATTCGGATCAAATGCACCCACGTAGGAGACTGCGTCAAAAAAACCGGCCCCTTCAATTTCATTGGCGCCGCCCGTCAGCAGACCCTGGGGCGAAGACGGCCCCTCGCTCTGCACGCTGACACTAGCGGAGCTGGAACGCGAGCCGGCTGTAGCCTGAATTCTATCGACCACCCCGGTCACACTGCCGGCCGTGTAGGTTACGGCGGCCTGCCCACTGGAGCCCGTCACATCACTGGATGCCGACAAACCGGCACCGCTGTTATCCGTGCTCAGCGTAAAAGTGACATTAACGTCCTGCATCGCATCCCCATCCTGGTCAAGAACGGTGGCCGTCACCCTGGCACTTTCTCCGGCATTAACCGTCTCCGCCAGATTCAAACTCAGGCTGGATACCACCGCTGAGCCTGACCCGCCGCCGCTTCCCGAACCATCGCCAAGATTGAGCTCACAATCGCCGCAATCATCATCGCAGCCCATCATTGGAAATGCCATCAAACAAACGGCGATTAAAAGAAATAGGATTTGTCTCAACCGCATCTTTTCCTCCTTTTTATTTTTATTAAGTGAACTAATGATTCCTTTGCTTGCGCTGTTATCTGAACGTATATTCTATGCCAACGCTGAACTCCCGGCCTTCCTGGTAGCTCCGGGTGACATCGCCCCCCTGCTCCCATTCAATATCCGGATCAAGCAGATTCTCGGCCTCGAATTTAAACCGCCAGTTATCCGCAAACTCCTGCCGGTAAACAAAATCCAGCCGGGAGACAGGCTCTTTGTAAATATCATCCCGTCCGTAAGTGCCCAACTCAGCGATCTGTTCTCCGGCAATGTTATAGAGAAGCGTTGCGACCGTGCCGGTTTTGACGTTTTCATAACCAAGCTGGATGTTTAAGATCCATTCCGACTGACCCTGCAGTTCACGCTTGTCATTGGTTAAAACTTCTTTTTCCTCCTCTGGAATCGTGACTTCCGAATCGATCCAGGCAAAATTGCCGCCCACAAAGAAATTCTCCAATCCATCGATAAAATCCAGGTATTTCAAGCCTTCCACCTCAACCCCGTATAAGTCCGCCTCATCAGAGTTGATAAAACTGCTGGTCTGAATGATGGCGGCTTTCCGAATTTTTTCTATGGGCTGATCAAAATCCTTATAAAAAAGGCTTATGGCGAAATTTTCATAGGCGGAGAAAAAATGTTCAAAGCGAAGGTCATAGCTTGTGATGTCGGATTCTTCGAGATCCGGATTGCCGACGACCAGCAAATCGGTGACAGGGTCTGTGTATTCGGCCTTGGAGAGTTCAGTGAAATCCGGTCGGTTTGTCGTTGTGCTATACGCCAGGCGAAGTTTGGTTTTGTCCTCTCCGCCCACAAACCAGGTCGCCGAAAAGGCTGGAAAGTAGTCATCGATATCGAGTTCAGCATCATAGCGTTTGCCGTTTTGATCAAATGAGACGACCTCCTGATCCGAGGATTCGTAGCGTACGCCGCCGGTTAGGCCAAGAATCGGGAAGATGCGGGAATCCGCCATCGCATAGAAACTGGTGATGGTCTGCTCTGCATCGTATTCGTCAGAGGGCCGGGTAATTTCAGAAATGACGAATTCATCCGGATTGATGTGCGCGTCAGACAGAACCGCTTCTATGGGATCGTCCAGAATATCCGGATCAAAATTTTCATTGAATTTCTGAGGCAAAAAGGTAAAGCGCCGCATATCAAAATCCCTGGATTTATCCACAAACTTGAAACCGGACTTGAATCGGGTTTCCTGCAGAATCTCCGTCGGCAGTTCAAGGTCCAAAGAGAAATCATTGGTATCATCCGTCAAGTCGCTCCAGGTCCGGGAGTTTCTTGCATCCTGCTCTATCGGAAGCTCCCAGACGCCGTCATCATTGACATACGTATATCCCCGCCGGTCAGGCTCTTCGCGGTCTCCCTGGCTGTAAGTATACTGCCAGTTGAGGCCCAGGCCCCAGATGCCCGGAAAGTCGTGTTCCCCGCTGATCTGCTGAGACAAGGTCTGCCGCTCAAGCCATATCAGTTCGGTCTCCCGAATATCCTGATCCCAATCCGAAAAATAGCCTTCCCGCAGCCGGGTCGAATCCAGGGTATCGCGAAGCAGCATGGTAGTTGAACTTAGTTTATGATTGCCGCCCAGACTGGCTCCCAAATTCAAAAAAGCACCGACATTAATGCTTTTGTCGTTCCAATCCAGGTCGTAATCATGAATCACATCCCCATCGACATCATAGTTTCGCCATTCCTGATCCGTCAGCTGCGAGGCGTGACTGTAT
The DNA here is from genome assembly GCA_018399455.1 of Desulfobacterales bacterium. Lineage (GTDB taxonomy): Bacteria > Desulfobacterota > Desulfobacteria > Desulfobacterales > Desulfosalsimonadaceae > M55B175. The sequence continues at coordinate 1,397 of JAGYOT010000281.1, read as the reverse complement.
CGAACAGCTGCCAGGAACCCGAATTTATTCCGTCCGTCTCCCGGACGGAACTGATTGCCGGTTGAAGCCGAAAAATCCACATCCGGCGGAATGGTCTCCTCTTCCACCGCATAGGTCTGCTTAAAATTTTCTCCCAAGGCTTCAACAATTCTCGGGGAAAACAAGCCCCAATCCTTCTTGTTCGGAGTTGTGACCGGCAGATCCCGCTCGTTATCGTCAAAGCCCAAAAAGTCCCAATCCCCGCCATCATAAGTGTTGCCGTCTTCAAACGTCGTATCCGTCCGGTATCCGGTTGTCGCGGAGAATTTGCAGAAGAACTCGTCCGGATAGGATCTGGGCTTCAAGAGCACGGTCCCGCCCCCGAATGATGCCGGGATATCCGGTGAATAGGATTTTTGGACAACAATGCCTTCCAGGACCTCGCCGGGATAGAAATCTAGCTCCATCACACGGCGGGTGGGATCCGTACTGGAGAGCCTTGCTCCGTTTAGGAGAACGCTTGAATAGCGTTCTCCCAGGCCCCGGACATAGACATACTTGTCTTCCACCAGTGTCAGGCCGGTCACCCGCTTTAGTCCATCGGTTACATAGGTATCCCCGGCCCGGCTCATCTGCTCGGCGCTCAAGGCATCCACGACATCCGGCGAGGCGCGCTCCTCCTCCATGAATGCCGGCAGACTGCCCTTCATATGGGTTGCGGTCACCTTTACCTCTTCCATCTGAAGCATCTGCATCCCGGCAAGCTCCACATCCCGGCTTACCGTTTCGCCGGCGCTGATATCGACCTGGATGGTTTCGTAATTAAAATCCGGATGCTCAACCGTTACAGTATAAGTGCCCGGAGGCAGTTGAAGCTGATATTCGCCGTCAGTACCGCTCTCGGTTGAAAACGCTTTGCCTTCAGCGGTCAAAACGGCACCGCCCAAAGTCTCTCCGGTATCTGTGGTAATGGTGCCTTTTAAAACGCCCTGATCCGCATTCGCCTGAGCCAGGGTCAAATTGCCGCCGGGATTGCCGACAGCGGTTTGGGAAAGGATGGATAAAGGAAATAAAAACGATAGCGCAAGACAACCTAAACAAAAAAATACTGCCCGTCTCAATGCCATTCCTCCTTAAACTTTTGATTTCGTATTGATTCCACAGAAAAAAACGAAATCCGTGCACTTGGTCTGCAGTGAATTAACCCCGCGGTTTTGACTGGTTATGAGGAAACACTTTGACATTTTGATGGCGTAAAAATGATAACTGGCAGACGATTCTGTGACAACGGCATTACGGTTAGGCCGCATAGTTGTTAAGCGCCTAATAACGCAATAAAAATTCTAACTGCCAAGCCTTGATGGCTTCGCAAAAAGTCCAATATCTGCGTTGCGCTGCATCCCTCGGAATTTCACGTA
>JAGYOT010000280.1 GCA_018399455.1 Desulfobacterales bacterium | reverse complement strand
AAATCTACTCTTTTCAGGTGATTCTCTTGTTGACGGATGAAGCAGGGTTAAGATAAGGTTTATTATATGGATTTTAATGAAATCAAACTTGCCGGAGTCGGGGCGGCTTATGCAAGCGCCGGAATTCTCAACGATCATTTCGGCAGATTCAGCCGTATCAATAAAAAGGGCCCCCGTGATCTGGTAACGGAGGCGGATGTCGCATCGCAGGAAAAAATCATTGAGATGATCCGCGCCAAGTATCCGGACCATTCCATCATGGCCGAGGAGGCAGGTCTTCACGAGGAGAAAACCGCCGACTGCCAGTGGATTATCGATCCCCTGGACGGGACCATCAATTTTGCCCATCAGATTCCGATCTTCTGCGTCTCAATCGCTTTTGCCCATCAGGGGAAAATGCGGGTGGGAATCGTTCTAAATCCGGTCAACGGAGAGTTGTTTACAGCGGTAGAAGGCGAAGGAGCGCAACTCAACGGCAGGCCGATTTCTGTTTCACCGGAGTCCGAACTCTCCGAAAGCCTTCTGGTAACAGGCTTTCCCTATGATTTCCAATCCAGGCTCAACACTCTGATCGATCGGTTTAAGCAATGTTTGGAAGCAGCGCGGGGGGTTCGGAGGCTGGGCTCGGCCGCCCTGGATCTCTGCTATGTTGCCTGCGGCCGGTTTGAAGGGTTTTGGGAGGAAAACTTAAAGCCCTGGGATACAGCCGCGGGCGCGTTTATCCTGGAGTCCGCCGGGGGTCGTCTGACAGATTTTTCAGGCAGCCCGTATTCCATTGACAGCAAGGAAATTCTGGCCACCAATGGCCATATTCATCATGCAATCCGCATCTTACTGAAGGCGTAGAAAAGATTTTTATGAAAGCCCCATACAAAACCGCGTCAATCGATAACCCTTTTGAAACGACAAACGAAAACTTTGTTGAATGCTTCGGCCATTTCAACTTCAGCCGTACAATATGCCGAAAATACTGCGCCCTGCGACTGCGCTGCGCCATTGAAAAGGGAGAACAGGCCCGATTGGAACAGATTGAGGACTGGATAGCGGTCCAGGAGATGTCGTCTAAAATCCAATAACCGCCTCGGAGACGGGCGGAATCAAAAAAATGAAGGTCAGGGGCGGCCGGCGTGCGCCCGAGAATAAGCCTTGCGCCTGCTCAAAGGTTCATTTTGCCCGGGTTTAATATTCCGGCCGGATCAAAGGCTTTCTTGATCCGCTTCATCAGCGCCATCATCTGTGGCGGGACTTCCTTTTTCATATACGGCGCCTTTGAAATCCCGATACCGTGTTCACCGGATATGGTGCCGCCCAGCTCCAGGGTATAATCAAAAATTTCATCTACCGCAGCGTCTGCTTTTTCCAGTGCAGCCGAATCCTTTTTATCCAGCATGATGTTGAAATGAATATTGCCGTCGCCGGCGTGACCGAAGCTGACCATGGTAAGTCCCGTGCGGCCGCTGAGCTCCCTGATTTTTGCCACCATGTCCGGAATCCGGCTGCGCGGCACCACGATATCTTCGTTTATTTTATCCGGTGCCAGGCGATAGAGCGCAGGAGATATGGATTTTCTGGCCCGCCACAAATCTTCAGCGGCCTCGGGCGTCCGGGCAAGATCCACCTTGAGTGCTCCTTTGGCCATGCACAGGGAAGAAACCGCTTCCGCGCTCTGCTGAACGGCCGCTTCAGAGCCGTCAACCTCAATGATCAGAAGGGCATCCACGGCCGACGGCATATCCATCTTCAGATAATTCCGCACACAGCGAATGGAAGCATTGTCCATATATTCGATGGTCCGCGGCATGAGCCCCTGACGAATAATTTCAGATACCGTCTCCGCAGCCGTCTCCATCTTATCGTAGAAAGCGATCAGTGTTTTAACGCTTTTCGGGAGCGGCAGGAGGCGAAGCGTAATCTCCGTAACCACCCCCAGGGTGCCCTCGGATCCTATGAGCAGACGGCTCAGATCGTAACCCACAACCCCTTTCGCGGTCTGTACACCCGTATGCACAATCTCACCCGTAGCCAGCACCACCTCCATGCCGAGGACGTAATCCCTTGTCACCCCGTATTTTACCGCTTTGGGGCCGCCGGCACACTCCGCGATATTGCCCCCCAGAGTGGAAAAATCCGCGCTTGAGGGATCCGGCGGATAAAAAAGCCCTTTATCCGCCACGGCCCGCTGGAAAACGCCGGTCACCACACCGGGCTCTACGCGGGCAATCATATTATCCATATCGATCTTTATAATCCGGGCAAACCGGGTCATTGCCATGACCAGACCGCCGGCCACCGGAATCGAGCCGCCTGACATACCCGAGCCCGCCCCCCGGGGTATCACCGCAAAGCGGTGCCGGTTTGCCAACTGGAGGATATTTGAGACCTCCTCTGCATTTGCAGGGAAAACCACCGCGTCCGGCAGGTGTTGCTGACGTGTGGCATCAAAGGCATAGCAAACCCGATCCTCTTTTGCCCGGCTACAGTTGGCCCTGCCGACAGTCCGCTGGATTTTGCTGAAAATGCCGGGCGTAACAGGATTTAGTCGGGAAATAGACATTATTACCGAAATCTCTAAACGCGGCTTTGCGGGCGACTCAAAATCTGCCCCGGCTCAGCTGCTTCTCAATCCTCTCCACCTGCCTGCCCACATCAGTTTTGGCCTTGATTGCATTCTCAACATTGTTGATGGAATGGATCACAGTCGCGTGATAACGGTTAAAACTTTTCCCGATGGATTGAATGGACTGCTTGGTGTGGCGGCGGGAGAGGAACATGGCAATCTGGCGGGGCCGGACAATCGTCCTTTTGCGGGAGTTGGAGGTAATCTCCGCCTCTGATATGCCGAATTCCGAACATACGACTTTTTTGATGGCGCCAATGGTGATGGATTTGCGTGATACGGCCAGATTCTCAACCACACTTTTAGCGAGAGACAAATCCACCTCCATATTCATCAGTCCTGACTTGGTGGCAATTCCGATCAGCCCGGCCTCAAGCAGACGGACATTTTCGCTCAACTCGCTGGCGATATACTCGAGCACCTCATTGCCGAACCCATACCCATAATGCCGGGATTTGCACTGAAGGATTTTCAGGCGCGTTGAAAAATCAGGGTGCCGAATCTCCGAGACCACGCACTGAGAAAGCCGGGACCGGAGCCGTTCGTTGAGCTTTGGAATCTCCTTTATCGGCATCGTACTGGAGAATATAATTTTTTTTCCTGAATCATAAAGATAATCAAGGGACAGTGCCAGCTCATCCTGAGTCCGGCTTCGACCGGATAAAAAATGGATATCATCCAGCAGCAGAACATCACAGTTATTCCGGTACCGCTGCTTAAACTCGCTAAAGGATTTGCTGCGCATGGAATTGACCATATCCGTAGTAAAATCCTCGGCGGTCATGTACAAAACCCGCTCGTTTGGAAAGGCGGACAGAATCTTGTGACCTACCGCCTGGGATAAATGACTTTTGCCCATTCCCGGCTGAGAGAGCAAAAACAGCGGAGGAAACTTGTTTTTTTCAGTCGCCAGCGCCACCGCCGCGTTGTAGGCGAACGTGGAATTCTCACCGACAATAAACCGGTCAAACGTAAAATCCCTTCGCATGATCCGTCCAAAACGAGGGTGGGCGTCAATACTGGGCAGATTGAGTTGCCGTTCGGAGGCAAAGCCAGGCGCTGCGTTTTGTTTTTTGGGCCCCCCGCTGCCGCCACCGTTGCCGTTGGCGACCTCGATCAAAAGCCCCATCTCCCGTCCGGTCAGTCGGCTCAACTCGCTTTTAATCGTGTCACTGAAGTTCTCCAACACCCGGCGCTTGAATAGAATATTCGGACATTCCAAAACAA
>JAGYOT010000028.1 GCA_018399455.1 Desulfobacterales bacterium | reverse complement strand
TATTTTATTTATTGCATGCATTCAAAAGCCACGGCCCGACAAGCGGCTTTGCCAAAGGGGCTCAGATGACAGTCAGCCATACACCGGACAGGTTGACATCTCTTGATTTTTAATTATTATTTCGTTATTAAACCCTTTTTATTGGGATATATCTTAATCCGCACACCACCGTATTTCAACCAATGCGGCCTATTTTTAAGGAGATCCGGGATGAAGCAGAAATATGCGATAACCAAAGATGGAAAAACAGACCAGATAAGGATTCAGGAATTTGCCGAACTGGACAAGGACAGCTTCTCCCTGGTTTGTGAAGAAACCTATGACAGGAAAAAAATAAAAGCCGCCGCAGCCGAAGGAAAAGAGCCGCTCATCCAGGTTTTGAGAACGCCTAACCTTTATCCGGCTTCCGAATACGCGGATAAAATTGCCGAGTCCGTCAAGAATTTGTTTTTTCAGTCTGATCAGGATTCTGTTGAACTCGAATTCGACGATATTGAGGCGCTCAGAAGTGAAAAAGAGACGGCTGAGAGCGGAGATGATTCCATAGCCCTTGATGAACTTCTGGAGGATGAGATTGAAGATAAAGATGATTCAAGCGAGGACGGGAGTGAGGATTCAGAGGATGAAGAGGATTCGACAGATGACGCCCCTTTCTCAGATGAAGACAGCCTCGATGTCCTGGACGATGATGATAATGATGACGTTTCCTGATCTTATTTGCTATTCCAGGCAACATAGATCCGGCAGCTAATAAAAAGGAGACCCGAATGAATTTTGAAACCAAAGAGCAGGTCCTGGAACGGATCATATCCCAGGAAAAACCCATTTGCCCGCACTGCGGCTGCGAAATGCAGATCTGGGAAGTACCGCCCGTGGCGTTCAGTGACGGCCTCGGCTGGGATTCCCCTTACATGTATGTCTGTTTTAATGATGAATGCCCCATGTATGTCAATGGATGGGATAACCTCTGGGAAAACTTCTCCCAGCACGCTTCTTATCGGTGCATTAAAAGCCCGAACGACGATAACTTTGAAGCCATGCCGGTTTTCAGCCCCCTGGGCGGGCAGGGTCAGGTCATTGACGAACAGGTTGTGGCCGAACGAGAAGCTTTAAAAGAGTCCACAAAGAAGGGCTTTTCCATTCTCGCGCAATGTTATGTGGAAAAAGATGAAGTCACGGTTATGCAGCTTTTGATGGATGGGACGCAACCGGCCCGGGTGAGGATAAAAGCGGCTGAAATGGCGGGCGATCTGGCCGGACTGGAAGCCCTTGAGCTAATGCGCAACCATCAATTTGGCAACCGCCAGATACAGAATGAGGCCGATAAGGCAGTTGAAAAAATTCATCAGCGGAATTTTACCCGGGAATGCCCTTTCTGTGCTGAAATTATTAAAAGACGGGCCAAGATTTGCAAACACTGTGGCAAGGAAGTCGCCGGCCTTTAACGACTACTATTGCTCAACAGGTTATCCCCCGATAAACCCGTTCAAGGAGAACTGCTTTCAAAACCGGCCAAAGCGCTCTCTGCCGCTGTTTTAACCCGCGGATCATAGGCCCTGATACCCAGATATTTCCGGGAACGGGCGATTTTTTCCAAAAGCGGAACAGCCCGGGCATCGCCCATTCGGGCCAGCGCTTCGCATATTTTGGCATTGATTTCCGACCTGGCCTCACGGTTTGTTCCCAGATCCCGGTTTTCCAGCTTCATAATCAAATAGGGCAGCGCCTTTTGATAATTCATCATCCCAAGCACTGAAATAATAACGGCCTTAACCTCGTCGGCAGCATCGTCCAGCCGGTTCAAAAGCCGTTCTCCTGCCTGCGGGCCGCCGATATTTTGAATGGCCAGGACCGCTTCGCGCTGGACCCGGAAGTCAGAATGGCCCAAAAACCGCTCCAATGTGGCCAAATGCGGCTCCTTTCCGATGCGGCCCAAGAGCAGAACAAGATTGCGGGAATAATACCACGGACCGTCCTGTGCCAATCGTTCCAGTACGGGCTTAACCGCCGGATCCCCGATTCGGGTGATGAGTTGAATCACCCGGTTTCGCTCTGATCGATTCTGACTGTCATGCAGGCGATCCAGCAGGCGTTCAATGGTGGTGGTCCCGAAGATAACAAAATTGTAGATATTTTCCTCTGATGTGCTCTGCCCTTTGGAGGCTTTGTCTTTTAACAAAAAATCCAGGACTTCGTCCGTTGCCAGATTCTGCAAAAGGTTTGCGGAAACGGCCTGAATAGCCTCATCTTTGGTTAAATTGCCGTTTCCCGGCATTTGATAGGCTTCAAGAATTGGTGCCGCGTCCCGGGCGCGATCCGCCAGGATCAGGCTTTCCGCTGTCTCCCGAAGACAACGGCTCACGGTTTCAAAGGCCCCGGACATCTCGGTTTCCTGCCTGACCCATTCCACCAGTTTTTTTGATAATTCAACCCGTTCTTCTGTCCGGTCGTTTTCAGCCAGACGCTGATCCAGAACCGCCATCACCTCTGCTGCACTTTCCCGAACAGAGGCGTTTCTGCTTTTTATGCCTTCCAGAAGCCGATCCCCAATAGCGGCAATCGTTTTTGCCCGGCCCTTTTTTGCAAGGCTCTCTATCGCCCGGCTCATGCCTGCCATTGTCACCACCCGCGGCAGCATTTCCAGATCTCCCTTGAGCAGCTGATTGAAGGTGCGCTGAAGGCTTTCCCGGGGCGTATCCACCACCTCTGCCGGGTTTTCACCCGCCTTCCCGGGAGGCTCCCGGGTCTCTGCGGGGAAGGCCTCTGAGGGTGCCGTAAACCTTTGACGTGATCTGGCCTTGCCGGCTTTGCCCATCAACTCCAGGGCCTGCCTGAGAGATGGATCCACATTTGCCGGATCATCCTGAATCATCTGCACAAGCCGCTGATAAAGTTTTCTGAAGGACTCCTCAGCCATGGCACAGGCCATTTCCTGAAACCGCTCCGGGCCGAAAACAGCATCCACGTTCCGGACTAATGCGGCAAACACTTCGGCGTCCTCCATCTCTGTCATGGATCGGGCGATACCCTTTAGGATTTCCGACCGGTCTGAACCTGAAAGGGTTTCCAGGCTGTCGAGCATGGTAGAAAGCTTTGCTTTCAGCATATCGGCGGTCTGCCCCCTGCCAGAATCTATTATCTGACGCAGACCTGCCTGAAAAACCCGGGAAAGCCATTGCGCATTGTTTGCCATCCCGCGGATCTGGTTCATTTCGGCTGCAGACACAGACTGCGCTCCGAGTGCGGCCCGGGCGATATCGGCATCCGAAATAGTCATCTCCGCAACAATACCTTGCCCGGCATCGCGCTCGACATATATCTTTTCATCAATACGGATATGCGTGATGTTCTGTTTCTCGAGTCTTTTTTGCAAACCGCCGGAGACCTCTTCTTCAGAGGCAGGGCTGCCCATCAACTGAAGAAATTCCGTAATTTCGGATCTGGTTAAGCCTCTTTCAAAGGACAAGCTCTTAATCTCCATCTCCAGAAGCATTTTCAGAAAGGCCTGAAGCTGAGGTCTGCTTTGGACCTTTTCAGCAGGCGCCTGCCCCTGAATCAACAAATTTTTTCCTGATTCCGCATAAACAATAGCCGGTACTTCGCTAAAAATTTCCTCAAAGGCCGTATTCAAACGTTCAACAGAATTTTTAATCAAGGCGCTCGTCGGCGGATACAGACGAATATTGGTTATCGCCGCATTAATATGGTTGATCAGGGCAACCGTTTTATGTTCACTATAAATATCCGGCATAAAAGGCGAGCTCTTATATCTTTTTATTTCATATCGGCCAGTTAGTGACAATCTTAAGCTTATCCATCTATCACCAGCAACCCCTGGATGCGCTAAAGGTCTGAAAAAATCTTTGCAGAGCGTGTTTTTTATATCAAATTGAGACGGTTATCGAGGAACGTGCCTTGGCGGGGATATCACCGCATGTTCTATTCAATGTTTCGCTGTACATTGAGGTTCATACTGTCATAGGATCGAAATATGATCTTTTCACGCTCAAGTATATGAGCTTCTACGGGTTCCGGCTTATAGACCGCCATTTTTTGCTTTGCTTCCTCAAAGGAAGGGATTTTATCCAGGCCTTCACCGATCTTTTTCCTTGTTACGCCATCATAGACGATCGCTGTCCTGCCGTTCGATACCACCGCGCATGGAATCGGGGCCGGTCCGTAAACCCGGGCAGCTGCAAGCACTTCCTTTTGGCGCGATTCAAGTGAGCCGGCAGCACACTTAATAACCATAAACGGCAGCTCATCCACGGTAACAAGCAGATCGAGCTGACTTTGATAAGACTCTCCCCGGACCTCAAGTGACACAGGAACGTCCACACCGATGGCGGCGGGCGGATAGCCCTTGTCTTCAACCAACATCTTTTCAATCACCTGGCGATGCTGTTCCGCACCAACATCAGGAACTTTTCGGCCGCTTAGATAATCGGTAATCAGGTCATAAGGCTTTTGCACATCCGAGCTCATAAGTCACGTCTCCCTTTCAATCAAACTTTGCCCCGTCATTTTTTCGGGCTTCTCAAGCCCCATCAAGTCAAGGATGGTCGGCGCAATATCACCCAAGATACCGGAATGCAGACGGACCCTCCGGAATCGCTCCTCTGCTGATACCAGGATGCAGGGCACGTGATTCAGTGTATGGGCGGTATGGGGCTGGCCGTTATCATCCACCATCTTCTCCGCATTGCCATGGTCCGCCGTCACCAGAATGTGCCATCCCTTTTCAAGGGCGGCGGTCACTACCTTCCGGGCACACTGATCCACCGTCTCGCAGGCTTTAACAGCAGCTTCCAGGACACCGGTGTGCCCCACCATATCCAGGTTTGCAAAATTCATCACAATCAGATCATATTTTTCCATCAGCAAATAGGAAACGGTCTGCTCAGCAACTTCATAGGCACTCATTTCCGGTTTCTCATCATAAGTGGCCACCTCCCGAGGCGACGGGATGAGGTGGCGGTCTTCGCCGGCAAAGGGCGCTTCTTCTCCGCCGTTAAAGAAGTAAGTAACATGGGCATATTTTTCGGTCTCCGCAATTCGCAACTGTTTCAATCCCTGGTAACTCACAACTTCTCCAAGGATCTGATCCAGATGCACGGGCGGAAAGGCCACTGGCAGAGAAAAAGCTTCATCATACTGGGCCATGCAGACATAATCGCAAATTTCAGGCCGGCTGCTGCGCTCGAAACCGTCAAAATCCTTTTCTGTAAAGGCCTTTGTAATCTGACGGGTCCGATCCGGCCGGAAATTAAAAAAAATAATTCCGTCTCCGTCCTTTACGCGGGGCTCAAATTGATCTGTATCACCGGTCAGAACTACGGGCCGGACAAATTCATCTGTCTCCCCCCGGTTATAGGCATTTTTTACGGCCGCTACCGGATCCGATTCACGGGTTCCCAAAGATTCGGAGTAAAGCTTATAAGCCTTTTCCGTCCGATCCCATCGCGTATCCCGGTCCATGGCATAATAGCGTCCACACAAAGTGGCTATTGCTGCACGGGGTTTATCGCGGATGTGTTTCTTTACCTGCGCCACGTATCCCGCACCGCTGTCCGGAGCCGTATCCCGTCCATCCAATATGGCATGAATATAGACCTGAGAAAGCCCTTTTGCCTCTGCCATATCGATTAACGCGAAAAGATGGGTCAGCTGACTGTGGACCCCGCCATCTGAGACCAGACCCATCAGATGAAGCGCGGATTGCCTCTTTTTAACCCGATCCATCACACGGTTTAACGCCTGGTTTTCAAAAAAAGAGCCGTCTCTGATAGCCATATCAATGCGGAGCAAAACCTGGTAGACCACCCGGCCGGCGCCAAGGTTTAAGTGTCCCACTTCCGAGTTTCCCATAATGCCTTCAGGCAGTCCAACCGCCTCGCCGGAACAGGCCAGCTGAGAACCTGGATACTCTGCCTTCAATTTATCCAAAAAAGGCGTCTTTGCCAGTGATACGGCATTGCCTGCACCAGGTTCATCCATCCCCCATCCGTCCAGTATCATCAGCATACATGGCATTTGCTATATATCTCCATCAGCCTTGTCTTCGGTCGGCAAATCCTTAATGAAATCCTCAACCGGAATGCGGCGGGCCTCCGCCCACAACCCTTCAAGATCATAGAATTGTCGTACCGGTTCATAGAACACATGAATTACCACCTGTCCGTAATCGAGAAGCACCCAGTGGCCTTCTTTAAGCCCTTCCACATAAAGCGGCCGAATGCCCTTTTCTTTCAAAAAGCGCCGAATATGCTCAGCGATGGCGGTCACCTGGCGATTGGACCGTCCGGAACATAGCATAAACACATCGGCCAGACTGGTAATCTCCCTTACATCCAAGAGCAGCAGGTCTCTCGCTTTTCGACCCAGAGCTGCCTGAATATAAAAGTTAAGCGGCACATCAAGCTCATCAAGGGCCATAGGCATACAGATCCTTTGCTAAAATATATTCTTCCACAACCTCCGGGACCAGGTACTTAATGCTTTGATTGGCTCCTACGAGGGATCGGATTCGGGAGGAGGAGATGTCTAACTGGGTTACCCCGTGCAGGTGAATAGCCTGCTTGCTTGGATGGACAAGCCGTTGCTGATTCTTATCCATTTCATAAGCTTTGTCCACGTAATGCCGGGCATGCCTGGCCATTTCCTCGAGAGATGCCCGGGAATCCCTGCCGTATGGATCCGGACGGGGCATCACAATAAAAGGAATTTTTTCGAAAAGCCTCTCGTAAGCCTTCCATGTCTCAATTTCGTAAAAGGCATCCATTCCGATGATCAAATAAAGCGCTGTGTGCCCCCCCGATTTTTCCTGAAAAGCAGCCACCGTATCAATGGTGTAGGAACGTCCCTGCCGTCTTATTTCCACATCCGACAGGGCAAAACCCGGATTGGTAGCAATGGCTCTGGCAATCATTTCATACCGGTCGGCCGCTCCGGCAAGATTCGAGGCGTCCTTATGGGGGGGGAGAGCTGCCGGAATAAAAAAGACGGAATCCAGATTGAATCCGGATTTCACCTCTTCCGCCATCCGAAGGTGCCCCAAATGAACCGGATTAAACGTCCCGCCGAACAGCCCTGCACGTTTGACCTGGGGTGCCATCAGGATCTGAGTTGTCCGTTTCCGCAGACCACAAACTTGGTTGTTGTCAATTCATTGACTCCCATGGGACCATATGCGTGGAGCTTTGAGGTGCTTATTCCCATCTCCGCGCCCAGTCCAAGCTCGCCGCCGTCGTTGAACCGGGTGGAGGCATTGACCAGGACAACCGATGAATCGACCTCCCGCAGAAATTGTCGGGCTCTGCCATAGTCTGATGTGACAATCGCTTCCGTATGATTGGACCCGTATTTTGCAATATGCGTCATGGCGGCTTCCATGTCATTCACCACTTTCACGGCAAGAATCAGGTCCAGAAACTCTGCATACCAATCGGCTTCCGCTGCCGGACGGGCCCAGGGAACCAGTTTTAATGTTTCCGGGCAGCCCCGGATCTCAACACCCGCCTGTTTGAACCGCTCAGCCATATTCGGCAAAAATCCGGCCGCCACGGATTGATTGACAAGGAGGGTTTCCATTGCGTTGCAAACCCCGGGGCGCTGCACCTTGGCATTGAAACAGACGTCTTCGGCAAGGGTAAAATCAGCGGATTCGTCCACATAAGTATGACAGACCCCTTTATAATGCTTTAATACAGGAATCTTGGAGTTTTCCACCACAAACCGGATCAACCCCTCTCCACCCCGGGGAATAATAAGATCCACATCATCTTCCTGCTTTAACAGGGCATTAACGGCCTCTCGCTCCCTTAAGGGAACAATTTGAACAGCCTTTTCCGGAAGACCGGTATCCATCAGGGCCTTTGACACCGTTTTCGCCAGAGCACGATTGGAATTCAATGCCTCGGAGCCTCCGCGCAGAATCACCGCATTGCCAGCCTTCAAACATAATGCGGCCGCATCAATGGTCACATTGGGGCGCGATTCATAGATAATACCGATAACCCCCAAGGGAATCCGCATGCGGCTGACCTCCAGCCCGTTCGGCCGAATCCAGCTACTGCTGGCTGTTCCTACCGGGTCCGTTAGCTTTGCAATTTCCTTAACGCCCTGCATCATGCCGGAAATGGTGGCGTCCGTAACGGTTAAACGGTCGACCATGGCCGCCGGCAAGCCACCTTCTGTCGCCTGATTTACATCCCTGGCATTCTCGGACTTGATATAGGCCGCATCGGCTTCCAGTTGCTCAGCAATTCTTAAGAGAGCCGAATTCTTCTTTTTCGTCGGACAGCGGCCCAGGTATGCAGCGGCTGATTTGGCCGCTGCAGCCATCTCTATAATGGTTTGCTCAACTGACATCTTCTCCCTCCAGCTTTTGATGCATCCATGAACATGCACCTTAATACGGTCATCTCGGATTCAAAACCGTTAGATTGTCTCTGTGGATCACCTCGTCATAAGGTTTATGGCCCAGCCGAGCCCTGATCTGAGCTGTTTTTAACCCCTTGATTTTCCTTAGTTCTCCAGCACTATAGTTGACCAGTCCAACAGCCAGACGCAGCCCTTTGATATCTTTTAGTTCAACCGGAGCACCGATTCCAAAATCTCCTGAAACATCAAGAATACCGCCGGCAAGCAAACTTTTTCCATGCTTTCGGATCGCCAGAGAAGCGCCCTCATCAATTTTTATAACCCCTTTGGGCTTGACTGTAAATCCGATCCAGCATTTTCGATTGGACAACTTGTCTTTTGCCGGCGCAAAAAAAGTCCCGGAAGACTCTCCTGTAAAAAGCTTTTCTAAAATACCATGGGTTTTTCCATTGGCTATCATCATTGGAATGCCGGCAGCGGTCACCTTTCTAGCCGCCCGTATCTTGGAACGCATCCCGCCTGTCCCCAAAGCCCCCGGTATCTCACCTGCAATCTTTTCAATGGACTTGTCAATCCTTACCACATCCCGGATCAATTCCGCATTTTTTGTTTTCCTGGGGTCCGCCGTAAACAAACCGTCCATATCAGTCAAATTAATCAGGATATCAGCGTTCATCATCAATGTTATCAATGCGGACAAATTGTCATTATCCCCGAATTTAATTTCTTCGACCACAACGGTGTCGTTTTCGTTCACAATCGGCAGAACCCGCCAGGCAAGCAGGGTATACAATGTATTCCTGGCATTCAGATAGCGCCTCCGGCTCCCGCTTAAATCATCGCTGGTAAGAAGAACCTGGGCGACATTTTGCCCGTAATTCTCAAACGCATGTTCATAAGCGTTCATCAGGCCGGCCTGCCCTACAGCGGCGATGGCCTGGCGTTTGGGGATTTCATCCGGCCTGCGATCCAGGCCGATTTTTTTTTGCCCGGAGGCCATAGCCCCGGAAGAGACAAGGACCACCTCGATTCTTTTCTCAATAAGGCGATGTATATCTTCTGACAGCGCTTTTATGATTGAGAGATTCAATCCGTCTTTAGTTGTCAACACATTGCTTCCCACTTTGACCACAATGCGCCGGGCTGATGCGAGATATGCCTGCCTGTCATTCACTTGCCGTATCCCGGTTGATAAGTCCATTCAGTTTCTCTACCAATTCGGCTACATGGTCTCCGGTAGCCGCCGAAATCGCTATTACAGGAGCTTCACTGAATTCTTTCATAAACAGCTCAGCACCCGCCCTGCCTTCGGGCAGGTCTGTTTTGTTTAATACAACCAGCTGCGGTTTTTTCGATAGCGCCTCCTGATAGCCTGCCAACTCCCTGTTGATGGCGATATAAGAATTAAACGGAGAAGCGGGATTGATTCCAGCTGCATCAATCAAATGAAGTAGAATCCGGGTACGTTCCACATGCCGCAAAAACTTATCCCCAAGTCCGGCCCCCCTGTGCGCACCCTCAATGAGGCCGGGAATATCGGCAACAACAAAAGGTTCACCGCTTTTCGGAGTAACCACGCCCAGTCTGGGCGTTAGGGTTGTAAACGGATAATCGGCAATTTTGGGACGGGCAGCCGAGATTCGGCTGATCAATGTGGATTTGCCGGCATTGGGATAGCCGATAATGCCGACATCTGCCAGAAGCTTAAGCTCTAATTTCAGGGTA
>JAGYOT010000279.1 GCA_018399455.1 Desulfobacterales bacterium | reverse complement strand
TCGCCCTCTAAAAGTTGAATCCAGATCTGGGCAAGATGCCCGCCCATCCCGCTGTCCTGGCCGCGCCCGAACTGAGCGCCGATGACCGCCGCCGTATGCTCAAGAAGGGGCGGGGCGTCGACGGGCCGCTGCCGGTCTTTTTCCGCCAGAAGGGTTTTTGCCTTTTTCTCAACATAGCGCATCACCTCCTCCGTCCTGTGCATGGGCGTTCCGGCGGGCATGGTGATCTGGCATTCCAGGACATCGCCCTCTACTTTCGGGAAAAAGGTGAACTTGATCTGGCCTGAGGCCCACATCCCTAAGGTCATCATCAGGACCGCAATGCCGGAGGCCAGGGTGGCGTAGCGCCACCGGGTGCAGAAGGCAACGGTTTTTTGGTAGGGTCCCTGAATAAACCAGTTCAGCAGCCGCGTCATTTTTTTTGGTTTCTGACCGGACCTGGAAGCCGCCTTGCTGCGGGCCAGATGCGCGGGCAAAATGAACAGGGATTCGATAAGGGAGCCCAAAAGCACCAGAATGACCACCACCGGCATATTGGACATCAGTTTTCCCATACTGCCGCCGGCCATCAACAGCGGCCAGAAGGCCACCATGGTGGTCAGAACCGAAAAGATAACCGGCCGGCCCACCTCGAGGGTGCCGTTAATCGCGGATTCTAACCGGCCGGATCCGTCTTCCTGATGCCTGAAAACATTCTCCCCGACAATGATGGCATCATCGACGACAATGCCAAGTACCATAATAAAAGCAAAAAGCGAGATCATGTTAATGGAGATATCATATTGCGGCAGCAGCATGAGGCCGAAGGCGAAGCTGACGGGAATGCCCAGCGTGACCCAGAAGGCGAGTCTGACATTTAAGAACACACCCAGCAGCAGGCTGACAAGCAAGAGTCCGAGCAGCATGTTTTTCATCAACAGTTCAATGCGGCTTTTCAGAATCGTTGACATGTCCTGGTAGCATTTGGCCTGAATGCCTTCAGGAAGGGAGGGGCCTATATCGTTAATGTAATTTTTGACCTTGGCTGCTACATCCAGTGCGCTCTGATCCGCCACCCGGTACACATTGATAATTTGGGCGGGTTTGCCCTGAAACCGGGCAAAAAGATCAATGTCGGCAAATCCCTCTTGTAGATCGGCAATTTGTCCGAGGAGAACACGGGTGCCGTCGGGATTGGTAATGACCGGCACGTCCCGGTATTGCCGGGCATAATAGCGGCGGCCCTTGGTGCGGATGAGCACCTCGCCTTCCCTGGCGTCCACGCTGCCCGCAGGTAAGTCCAGGCTGCTTTGGGCCACCGCATCCGCGACCGCACCCAGAGTCAGCCCGTATTTGCGAAGGGTTTGCTCGGAGATGTCGATATGAATTTCATTGTCCCGCACAGCGGCAAGATCCGCCATGGTGATCCCGTCTAAATTGGTTAGCTCATCCTTTATTGTTTGAGTGATGTCTTTGATGGAGGTTTCCGGGGCATTGCCGTAAACCGCAACACTGATGACCTGAATCCGGCGGGTAACTTCCCTCACCACGGGTTCTTCAGCCTCCTCGGGCAGGGTCGTGATCCGGTCCACCTCGGATTTGACTTCATCCAATAGTTTTTTAATGTCCCAGTCATTCATTACCTCAATGGTTACGGTACCCGTGCCTTCCCTGGAGACGGAATCGATCCGTTTAATCCCCTCAAGCCCGGCCACGTTTTCTTCAATCCGCCGGACCACGCCTTCTTCCACCTCTGACGGGGAGGCGCCGGGATAGGCTACCGTGATGCTGATTTTATCCAGTTCGGTTTCGGGAAACACCTCCAGCTTGATGCCGAGCCCCACAACCAAGCCGGCCATGAGGATAAACAGCATTATGAGATTGGCGGCCACATGGTTTTCTGCAAACCAGGCGATTGCGGTTTTCATGAGGGCCCTCCGTTGTCCGCCTTCACGAAGCGGACCTTCATACCGTCCGTCACTGCTTTAAGAGGCGAGACGACCACTTGGTCCGAGGTTTGAAGCCCGCTCCGGACAACCACCCCTCGTTCGTCCTTGCGGGCGATGACGACGCTTCGAAAGTAGAGCCGGCCCTTATCCGGATCCACCGCCCAGACCCGGTTTCCTTCCCGCAGGGCAGCACGGGGAATGACGGCTCCCCCCGACAGGGTTCTGCCTTCAATTGAAACTTCGGCAAACTGGCCGGGTGCCAGCGGCGGCCGGGTGGCATACGGCCCGACCACACGGATGACCACATTGACCATTCGGGTTTTTTCATTGATGCTGCCTTCAACCCGCACCACACGGCCCGGCCGGATAAGTTCCTGACCGGCCACCTGCGCCCGAACCGTGGCCAGCGCCCCTTCATTTTTGTCTGTTGTAAATCCGGGCACGGCAAACCAGTTCAGGTCTTCGCTTTCCATGGGCACCACAATTTCCACCGCATCGGTGGCATAGATCGTTGCCAGGGTTTGGCCGGGCGATACATACTGGCCGATATCCACCTGTTCATCGCGAACCCGCCCGTCAAACGGGGTGTTAATTCTGGTCCGCGCCAAATCAAGTCGGGCCTTCGCCAGGTTGGCCTGTTGGGCTTTCAGGTTGGCTTTAGCCGCCGAGAGCTGAGGCTCTTTGGCGACCAGTGGAGGCGGCGTTTTGTCGGGATTGATCCGCAGCCATTCCCGGCGGGAGGCTTGGGATTCCTGAAGCGCCATTTCATAGCTGCTCTCCGCATCACTCACCTTTGCTTCCGCCAGGGTTACCGCGATTTCATAGTCCCTGGGCTCAATGCTTAACAGCAGCTCCCCGTTTTTAAAGGCACCGCCGTTGACAAGGCCGTCGGACACATGGGTCACCAGGCCGCTCACCTGGGGTACAATCTGGCTTTGTTTCAAGGCTTGGACGGTTCCTTCCCCGGTCAGGGTCATATCAATTGTGCCCACCTGAATCGGCACGGTCCTGACCAGCGGCAAGGGAATTTCAGGCTGCTGTCGGCCTAATGCCTCACGGCTTTCTTTGAGAATTTTATACCCGATTAATCCGGTACCGATAAATATGAGTGCCAGTCCGGCATGAATTGCGATGCGAAACGTTTTACCCATTATGGCTCACCTGTTCAGTTTAAATAACGGTCTATTAATTCAATCCCCCAATTCCCCAATCCCTAAACCCCCCGATTCCTCAATTTCAAATCATCAACCCCTATCCTTCCCATCCGCCGCCAAGAGCCCGATAAAGGCTGACGCGGTTGGTGTAGATGGCATTGCGCGTTTCCACAAGGCTGAGCTCGGCTTGAAAACAGGACTTCTGCGCCTCCAGAACGTTCAGGTAACCGGTAAGACCCCTTTGATACCGATCCAAAGCGGTGTCCAGGGTGGCCCTGGCTTCCTTCAAGTAAACCTCCAGACGCTCGTAGCGCTCAATTTGCTGTCTGCGTGTCAGGAGGGCACTTTCGACCTCGCCGAAGGCTTCAAGCACGGTTTTGGCATAAGCCGCCACCTGCTGCTGGTAACGGGCCCTGGCCGCTTCCTGAGCGGCTTTTCGCTTTCCGGCATCGAAAACCGGCTGGACAATGCCTGCAGCAATCTGCCATAGTTCGCTTTCCGGTTCAAACAGGGCGTCCGCTTCATTGCTTAGATACCCATAGCTGGCGGTTAGTGTGATCTGCGGGAAACGGTTGGCTTTTGCCACCCCGATTCTCAAGCAGGCGGCTTTAAGCGAAGCTTCAACGGCTCTGATATCAGGTCGGCGGTTCAGCAGCTCGGCCGGAAGGCCCGCGGGGACAGGCGGCGGCAGCTCGAAACGGCTTTGTTCGGCTGCGGGCGATATTTTGCCGTCTGGATATCGGCCTTTCAGCACAGCCAGCAG
>JAGYOT010000278.1 GCA_018399455.1 Desulfobacterales bacterium | reverse complement strand
CTCTGCTTCGTAATCTCGGCAGATATATTCGGACTATTACTTTTTTGACGAAAACTGCTCCTACAATCTGCTCTATCTGCTCGAAGCCGCCCGGCCCTCGGCGAACCTGGTGGACCGCTTTCACATCGCCGCCATCCCTATAGACACCATCAAAGCGGCAGATGATGCAGGACTCCTGGGAGAGGCGAACTTCAGGCCGGCCAAAACCACCCTTATCCGTTACCTTGCCGGCCAGCTCGGGAACAATCAGATCGAGACCGTACTGGCCTTAGTCAATGGCCGTATTTCAGCGGAACACCTGCTCGCTCAGCAGTCGCTTTCCCGCCGGGAGAAAATCCGGATACTCGACCTGACGGTGGAAGTGATTCAGTACCGATATGTCAAAAAGGACATCTCCCAGCCGCAATACCGGCGGCATCTGCTTGCCGCCTTGAAAGCCCGCAGCCGCCTGGGAAGCTCAGAGACGGACTGGGCGTCAAAGATTTCCGTCCCCCCACAACCGGAGCAGGGCCATGATTCAAAACGGGCGAGCATGGGGGTCGGGCTGGAAGGCGGCGACCTGTTTTATGAACTTCGGTTTCGACCGGCGTTGACCGATCTTACCGATATGGACTATATACCTCAGCAGGGTGCCCAGATTGAGTTCGGCGACCTCCGCACCCGATATTATCCGGAACACCGCCGGCTCTTGCTGGATCAGGCCGAATTGATCGATATTGTTTCAATCTCGCCCATGAGCGCTTTTTCCAAGCCCCTGTCCTGGAAAGCCAACACGGGCTGGCACCGAAAACCGCTCGAAAACGATGACAATGCCCTGTATTACCGGTTAAACGGCGGCATCGGGCTCTCCGGTCAATACAGCGGTTCAGGCCTGTGCTACCTGATGGCCGAAGCCGAGCTCAATATCGGCGGCGATATTGAAAACGACTATGCTTTCGGAGGGGGAGCCTCGGCCGGCACCATATTTACGGCAGGCCGGTTCTGCAGGATCCATCTCTACGGCCGGGTTCTTCGTTTTTTTATGGGCGGGCCTCACACCGACTACACCGCCGGGGGCATCAGCAATTTCAAAATCTGCAGG
Source organism: Desulfobacterales bacterium (assembly GCA_018399455.1). GTDB lineage: Bacteria > Desulfobacterota > Desulfobacteria > Desulfobacterales > Desulfosalsimonadaceae > M55B175. The sequence continues at coordinate 2,792 of JAGYOT010000278.1, read as the reverse complement.
AACCACCATCTCTCTGTAGAGGCCCGGTATGAAGAGGCCGGTTCGGACCGCTATGAGATCAGCACCATGTGGCACTGGTTTTTCTGACAAAACCCCATGGGTTAAAAAAAGGAGGCCTGAATTTGAAACAACGCATACGGATATGGATAACTGCAGCTTTGTTGGCGGCCGCAGCAGCGGGGTGCGTATCCCCTCAGGTGAAACTGTTCACGGACGCCACAGACCCACTGGAGTCGTACACGCTTTCCGGAACAGGAGAAAAAAAGGTCTTGTTGATCCCGGTGCAGGGCATCATTTCAGACAACTCAAAGGATGAAATGTTTCGCACCCGGCCGGGTCTTGTCCAGGACATTGTCTCCCAGCTGGAAATGGCCAGAAAAGACCCGAACATCCGGGCCGTGTTGTTTAAAATCGACTCTCCCGGGGGATCGGTAACCGCAAGCGACATTATATACAATGAAATCAAAGCTTTCAAAGAGGACACCGGAGCCGTGGTAGTGGTCTCCATGATGAATATCACAGCCTCCGGAGGCTACTATGTCGCCCTTGCCGCCGATCATATCATGGCTCACCCCACCACGATGACCGGCTCTGTGGGGGTTATCTTCATGCGTCCCAATATCAGGGGACTTATGAATAAACTGGGCATCTCGGTCGATGCCCATAAATCAGGCAGAAACAAGGACATGGGCTCACCCTTCAGGGACATCACGGAAGAGGAAAAAAAGGTAATTGACAGCCTTATTGATACCCTTGGCAAACGGTTTATTCAGCGGGTCAAAAACCACCGCCGTATCTCTGCCGAGGCACTGGAAATCATTGCCACAGCCAGGATATTTCTGGCTGATGAAGCCTTGGAGAAAGGCCTGATCGATGAAATCGGCTACCTCCCGGAGGCGATAGACAGGGCCAAAGATCTTGCCGGCCTGCCGCAAAACAGCCGGGTGGTGATTTACCGGCGAAGCGAATTTCCCAATGACAACGTCTACAATTCTATCCAGATGCGCTCCGGAAGCGCATCGCTTGTTGATCTGGGCCTGCCGCCGGAGCTTACAGGCCATTTAACGGGTTTTTATTATCTATGGGCCCCGGGCATCAGAAACCGGGAATAAAAAGGAAGACTGTATGGAATTTGAAAGTGTGGAGGAGGTGCAGCGCAAACTCGAGGCCGGCGGCTACATTGCCTCACGGGAGATTGCAACGGTGGTCTTTTTGGCCTTTGCCACCCAAAAACCGATTATGGTGGAAGGCCCGGCCGGTGCCGGAAAGACCGAACTCGCCCGTGCTCTGGCGAGGTGCCTGGGCCGCGAGAAAATCCGGCTGCAATGCTACGAGGGTCTGGACGAGGCCAAGGCCCTGTACGAGTGGGAATACGCCAAGCAGCTGCTCTACACCCAGATGATCAAAGAAAAAATTAACGATCTCCTGGCTACAACCGCCTCCATCGCAGAAGCGGTGGATCGGATCGCAGAGCAGGAAGACGCCTTTTTTTCAGAACGTTTCCTGCTTGCCCGGCCGCTGCTTCAGGCCATCTCCGCAGACCGGCCGGTAGTGCTTTTAATCGATGAAGTCGACAAGTCCGATCCGGAGTTCGAGGCCTTTCTGCTGGAGCTTTTAAGTGAATTCCAGGTGTCCATCCCGGAGATCGGCATCAAAAGAGCCCGCCATATTCCGCTGGTCATTCTGACTTCGAACAATTACCGGGATATGAGCGATGCCCTGAAACGCCGCTGCATTCATCTCTATATCGACTATCCGCAGCCGGAACTGGAAAAGCGAATCATAGAACTAAAGCTTCCGGGGATTGACAGGCGTTTGTTAAACAGGCTTGTTTCCGTAATCAACCGTATCCGGAAGCTGGATCTCAGAAAACGACCCTGCATTTCGGAAACCCTGGACTGGGCCCAGGCACTGATGGTCCTTCAGGCCGAAGATCTCTCGCCGGAGATCGTCTCCGAGACGCTCAGCGTCATCTGCAAATACCGGGCAGACAGCCAACTGGTGCGCGACCGGATGGACACCCTGTTTGCGTGAGGAGCCATTGTGCTCAATCTGGTCCTAAAATTCGCCAATGCCTGCCGCGAGGCGAACCTTCGGGTTTCCACAGCCGAACTGCTCGATTGTGCAAGACAGCTCGAACTTGTCGATGTACTGGAGGAGGCGCAGTTCAGGGCGGTGCTCCGGGCCAACTTCGCCAAAAGCCGCAGGGAGCAGAAAGGTTTTGACCGGCTCTACCAGTTGTTTTTTCATGAACTCCAGACCGGCGCAGCGGCTGATCCTGAAACGGGGGAGACTGCGGCCCCGGCCGAGGATTTGATGGAAATCCTTGCCGGTCTGGATGAAGCCGGTGAACCCGGGCCGGCAGAGCAGGCCATACTGGATTTTCTGGCTGGAGATCCGACCGCCTACCTCCGGGAACTCCGGCAGATGGAGAACAGGGCCGAAATCGCCCGGTCGGGAATAAAATCCAACCTTGGCCAGCTCTCCGGCCGGCTTGAAATTATGCTTCGCTTAAACCGGATTCGTCAGCAGCTGCGGGCGCTTGAACACACCCCGCAGGAATCGGCCCGGTATCGCGTAAGAGAGCGGACGCTGAGGCATCTGGACCAGCGCCTCCGGACCGCAAGGGCCATGCTCTCCGAAGACCACCGTCCGCATAACGAGGCCTTGAAGAAGATCAAAACCTACGACGTCCATTATGCGGACCTGGGCGAAAAGCCTTTCGGCGCTTTAAGCACCCGTGAAATTCAAGAAATGCGGGAAGGTATTGAAACGCTTGTAAGGAAATTAAA
>JAGYOT010000277.1 GCA_018399455.1 Desulfobacterales bacterium | reverse complement strand
TGCCGGGCGGAAGCGGGCAATGCCTGATCAACAGGCGCAAAACAAATCAGGTTCTATTGATTCAGCTCCACGGCTTTCTCAGTCAAAAGCGATTTAAACCGGTCCAGGGTGATCGGACAGGGTTGAATGGGGATTCCCATCCAGTCCGAGTATTCCAGAAGATCCTCTGGCTTTTCAGCCATATATTCGTCCATGAAGCCGATACCGTCAAGCACCATGGCTCCGCCCGTATGCTTGGGAAAATTCTCGTTGGCCAGACCCTTATCCCAGCCTTTATAAACCTGGTGCCGGAACTTAATCCAGCCGGGTGTCAAAAACAGCACCTTTTCACCGCCTGCGAGCTCGTCGCGTTCGGACTGGCTGGCCATCATATCCATGCAGTGGGTGGCATTGATCCGGGCGATATGGCCGCCCTGCTCGGCAATGATGACATCAATGGTGCGGGTCGGCTCATCGGCATTGATATAACAGAACTTGCCTCCGTAAACAATTAGGATATGCGGCGCCTTTTCTTTTGCCTTCTGAATTCTTTCAACGAGTTGTTTTTCCAGTTCCTTCGGGGTCTCATGCAGGCCGGGCGTGGTAAAATAGATCTGGCGGGCGTCAAGAAACCCTTCTTTTTTCAGGTAGTTGAGCTCCAGGCTCACGGTACCGCAGGACACAATGGCAATATCTTTAAAAGTAGTATCTGGCATCAGTTGACTCCTTTCCCATTGGCTTCTTTGTTAATTGGCCGCCTCATTCAGTCTTTTCATGATCGTTGGAAACTGCTCCATGTTGGTATGGGGTAGAAATTGAGCCGAGACAAACTCGTCCATGAAATTGATATTGCTTGAAAAATCAAGGTATGTCATGGCATTGCAGATAACATTGGCCGCATCCCTGTGTCTGTCGGACAAAAGTGCCATATATGCCCCACCAATACTGCTGTTTCCAAGGTAATGAAATCTATCCCTGTCAATATCCGGCAAAAAACCAATGGCAACGGATTTTTCAATGTCCAGGAATTGACCGAACCCTCCGCTAATAATGATACGTTCAATCATATCAAAGCTCAAGCCAACCTGGTTCAAGAGCACCGTAAATCCAGCATATACAGCAGCTTTGCTGCGAAGCAGGTTATCGATGTCCGACTCGGTAAAAACCAGGTCTTCTCCCATTGCGGTCTCCCCTGCATAAGCCAGAATATAGGCCGGATCATCGCCCACAGCCCCCATCCTCGGATGATCCGCAGAAAGCTGGAATTTTCCCCGTTGATCGATGATGCCGGCAAGCATCATTTCGGATATAAGCTCAATCATCCCGGAACCACAAATGCCCCGCGGAGCATAGCCGCCGATTACCCGAAGCCTGGCCTCAAAGCTTAGCCGGTCAATGGAAACGCTTTCTATGGCGCCTTCCTCGGCCCTCATACCCCAGCGGATACCACCGCCTTCAAAGGCGGGCCCGGCTGAACAAGAGGCGCAGATAAGCCAATCCCTGTTTCCCAGAACGATCTCACCGTTTGTGCCCACATCAATAAAAAGCGTCAGGGCTTCATCATGATAAAGCCCAGCATACAGGACCCCGGAGACAATATCACCTCCAACATAGCTGGCAGGTCCAGGCATTATAAATACCGGTGCATTTGGTTTTCCTTTTAAGCCGATATCTCCGGCCTTAAGAACCGGAAATGCTGATATAGAAGGCACATACGGCTCTCTTCGTATATAGCGCGGCTCGATTTTCAAAAGCAGATGGGTCATTGTTGTGTTGCCGGAAACTACAATACTTTCAATGTCATTTAAATTTGCCGCAGCACCGTCGACGGCCTCCTTAATCAGGGTGTTGATGGTGGAAAGAGCCAGCGCACTTAATTTTTTCACACCGTTTTTTTCCGCACACACGATCCGGTTGATCACATCATCTCCACATGAAGCCTGGCGGTTATGGCCGGAAGTGGCCGCAAGTATGCGTCCATCAAGCATATCCACCAGGTAAACAACGATGGTCGTAGTACCAATATCAATAGCCAGCCCCAGCGAACGGGCAGTCGTGTCACCCGGCTCAACGGCCACAACTTCGCTGGAGCAAGCCTTGTGCATTACGGATACAGTTACCCGCCAATTCTCATTCCGCATCGTTGTGGCGAGCTCTCGCATCACTTCAATGCCGACACTGAGACGGCTCGTGTCCACACCTTTCTGCGAAAGGCCGCGTCTCAGACGATCCAGATCACTGATGGAATCATCCAGTGTGGGCGGGGCTAAATCCATGCAAATTTTTTCCATCATGGGGCATATGTCGGATACCAGGCCCTGGAATTTCTCCGTTACAGCCTTTCCCATCCCCGCTACTTTCAGTTTCCTAGCAATGGTCTCCTCCGGCACGGTCACTGAAACCGATCCTCTAACCTGTGTCTGGCAAGCCAGAACATAACCTTTTGCTTTTTCCGTATCCGACAGCAGGCTGGTCTCAGTCTTCAAAACATCCCCGGAATTGAGAATGAGTTTGCATTTGCCGCATGCACCCTTGCCGTTGCACGAAGCATTTATAAATATATCAGCCTCTCGGGCAGCTTCCAAAAGAGTGAAGCCCATAGGGACTTCAACTGACAGATTATTCGGGATAAAGGTCACCGTGCAGGATTCCTGGATTTCAGGAGCAGACGTTTGCTCGTCAAGCTTTTTGCTGCCTTTGCTAAGAAACCAGATCGGGCACTCTTCCCGATATTTGCAATACAATTCAGGCTCACGGCATTCCAGGCATTCATCACACAGATAAACATCGTGCTTCATGCATTTGTAGTTGGTTTCTCTCTCCGGATGATTAACGCATCTTCCCATATAACAGCCTTTCTATTAATCTTCGGTATTTTTTCTTTGACATGATCAAGCGCCTGCAAGCTCTCCTTCAATGGCTTTGCATAATTCAGATTCCGGATAAACGCCCACCAGGCGGCGTCTTTCCTTTCCATTATTAAACAATATCATTGTGGGAATATGATGCACGTCAAAACGCATCCGCAAATGCTCAAGGTAGTCCACATTGATGTCCAGCAGAATAATCTGGTTGCCATAATAATTGATCAGCTGCTCCAGAATCGCCATCTGGAGCCGGCATGGGGCTGACCAGGGGGTATTGAAACAGGCAAGACAAACACCGTTTGCTACGCGTGAATCAAAGCCTTTTTCGCTTTCCAGAATTTCAGTCGCCATGAAATCTTGCCTTTTTGCTGTGCCTGGATCACTTCCAGCCGTCGCATCAATCCACACAGAGACCCGCAATGGCCGTCTGTTTCAAAAAGAATTTTCATTTCAACATTTATGCCAAATTTGTACGGGCTCGTTTTTCACAGGGCACAGAATTTTTGTCCGAAACCGATCCTTTTTATAGCGACGGTTTTCGGCGTTAGATAAAAAGCAAGAAATTGCCGCGCTGAAAACCTCGGAGAAGGTAACGGTTTGTAACGTATTATAACGTTAAATCGTAGCTGGTAACGATGAGAACACCACGGACCCGGAAGTTCTCCGGTTAAGGCGTCGGCTTGTTGCAGCTGTTTGAATCAATCGACGGATCGGCGGTTGCATTCCGACCCGCCGACTGATTCAGGAAGGGTGACAAGTTAGGAGGTAATGCCAAGCCCGTTAATATGAATTTGCAAATTTGATGCCAGTCTTGCTATAATTTATATTTGGATCTTGGAGCAAAGGTTTTAATTCACAGCAGAAATACAGTCGCAAATTTGCAATATTATCTCAATTAGTGTAGCTATTTAGCGCCTGTAGTTGCTTATAAAATCCCTGGGAGCACATGCTGTCTGATTTATAATTTATTGATATTATAATATTTATTTTTATTTTTAATTCTGTTGTTTTGCCTTATTTTTCTTAAGT
>JAGYOT010000276.1 GCA_018399455.1 Desulfobacterales bacterium | reverse complement strand
GGTGTGGTCACAATGGCACAGGCCGACCCGTCGCTCACCCCGCAGCAGTCCAGGAGCCCAAGCGGCCAGGCAACAACAGGGGCATTGAGGACCTGCTCCTCGGTAATTTCCATTCTGAAGTGGGCATTGGGGGCCTTTAATCCGTTTTTGTGGTTTTTGACCATGATCCGGGCCAGCATTCTTCTTCCTTCTTCAGCAGAGAGCCCGTATTTTTCAAAATATTTGACCGCCATCATGGCAAAATGCCCGGGCGCCGTGAAATTGCGACTCCTGAAAGTATTGGGAGCGGTTGAGACCAAGCCCATAGCCAAATCATCCGTTGGCAATCCGCTTACCCCCGAGTCTTTCAGCTTTTCGCCGCCGATGGCCAGGGCAACGTCACAGGCACCTGCAGCGACTGCATAAGCGGCATTGCGCAGGGCGTCGGAGGCGGTCGCACACATATTCTCGATTCGGGTAATCGGCTTGTAGTCGAGTTTTAATGTGGTTGCCAATGGTTGACTGGGGGCGGGGAGGTTGGACCAATAAGAGCCTATCCATACGGCGTCTATGTCTTTTTCCTCCATTCCCGAATCGGCGAAGGCTTCATAGACCGCTTCAATAACCATATCATCAAAGCTCATGTCCCAGTTTTCACCGAATTTTGTGCATCCCATGCCGATTATGGCGACTTTATCCTTGATGCTGCCCATCATTTCCCCCTTTTATTTTCTGAACGGTTTCGCTTTCCACCAATAGACCTGTATCCCGTCGGTCAACCGGAATTTTCTGAAGGTCGGAACGACAGGCATGCCGATTTGTACCTCGCTGGTCTCCCTGTCTGTAATATCGAGCATAACTCTGCCCCCGGCTTCGAAGTCCACTGCAGCCAGGGTTGTCGGCGGGTCCGGGGATACGGCCAGATAATCATGGGAGAAGGTCACAATGTGGCCTTGTTTGTCTGCCAGTGGATAATATTCATAATCATCCCTGGCCCGGCAGTTCATACATATGCGTTGCACGGGATACTGAACTTGACCGCAGTTTCTGCATTTCGAACCAAAAAAGCCCATGCCGCACTTCTGATCCCTGTAAAGGGCAATACCGGAAGCCCTCTCCTGTTTGGGCCGCTTGGGAGGCTCCATTTCAACCAGGTTTTTCCATCGCAGATACTTTTGATAGGTTGTTGGGCTTCGGCTCTCCAGCAGCTCCTGAATGCTACGGCGCTTTTGAATCCGGCCAAGTGCCTCGGTGGTTTTTAAGGAAAAGACATCGCAGCCGTCTCCGTGTGCCGCCCAAAGGATTCTTTCCCCTGGCCGGGCATTTTCAAGGGCAGCGCAGAGCAGCAGAAACGGATGCGCGGTTCCGGTGAAGCCGGTAGCCTGAAACAGTGGGTCTTCCGCCTTTTGTTGCGTTATGTCAAAGCCGAGACTTTTTAACGGCTTTTTCACGTAAGCGGGGTTAGGTGCGGAGACAACCAGTTTCTGGAAATCCGCGGGCTGAAGATTCCAGGCCTCCAGCGCCTCCCTGATGCCGGTTGTCATGGTGTGAATGTAGCCCTTTTCCCGGCTGAAGCGTTCATCAAAATCACGGATATACGTATCGCCGGCAGGTCGGTAAGTGTCGTAGATTTCAGAATAAGTGCAATGGCTGTGTTCAATCTCGGCGATCAAATTCTGACTGCCAAGAGCAAGGGCTGCCGCGCCGTCGCCCATTGTCATTTCCTTGCTTCCGGAGGGCCTGGCCAATCGGGTGTCAGCGGCGGCAACCAGAGCCTGACCGTCCGGATTCTGCCGGCATTGGGCCGCAGCCTGATGAATGCCCAACGTTCCGGATCGAAGCGATCCGGAAATATCGCTTGTTAAGGTTTGACGTTGAAGATCCAGGGCAGTGGCCACAAAAACGGCATTTTGCTTTTCGGCAAACGGCAGAGAAGCGGAAGAGAGATAAAGGGAGTGAATATTGATGGCCGTGTCTGTCTCAAAACAGTCCCGGCAGGCCTCAACCGCCATGGTTACGGTATCCTCATCAAAATTGGCCACTGCCTTCTCTCCCGGAGGCCTTGCCCCTCCCCAGAACGAGCCGATTTCTTTTCTGCTTAACTTATAAAACGGAATATAGACGCCGTAGCCGGTGATGCCGATCATTGGTATGCCTCCCTTTTTAAACTGTGCCGTGGCAGGTTTCCTGGCTGATGTTGCGCTCAAAAACCAAGCGTTTTCGCAATGATATTTTTTTGGATTTGACTCGTACCGCCCCCTATGGCCAGCACGGGAATGTCCCTGAAGAACTGCTGCGTAAGATTGTCTGTGGTTTGTCCCTGTTCCCCCAGAATCCGGATGCCTGTCCAGGCGATCTTTTTTCCCAGCTCAGCGCAGTAATACTTGGTCATGGACGTCTCTTTAATACAGTCTTTCCCCTGGGCCTCCATCCAGGCGGCGCGATACGCCAAACTCCTGGCTGCTTCCAAATAAGTGGCCATTTCAACGACCTCATGCTCCACATCCTGGTATCTGCCTGCGGGCCGGCTGTTTTTGGATTTCCATTGAACATTGCGGATCATTTCATTCAGAATGGTGTGGGATATGCCAAGGGCACAGGCGGAGAGAACAAGCCGTTCATTATTTAACAGACGCATGACCTGCGTCCAGCCCTTGTTCAGGCAGGCTTCGCCGCCCAGGATATCTGTGGCTGCGACTTCGACATCCTTGTAAAACACCTCACAGGTGTCCGAGCCTTTGTATCCGATTTTTTTTATCGGGCTGGCCTGATAGCCCGGGCTCCTGGTATCCACAAGAAACGAGGTGATCCCCCTGTACCGGTCAGCAGCCGTCCGGGTATTTGTTACTGCGATCTCAGATACGCTGGCACCGGAAATAAAGACCTTGCTGCCGTTGATGACATAGCCGGAATCGGTTTTTTCCGCCGTGGTTTGGATATTGGCCGCATCAGAGCCGGCATCCGGTTCGGTCAGGGCGAAACAAAACCTCATATCCCCTTTGGCCAGTCGGGGGAGAAATGCGTCCTGCTGCTCTTTATTTCCGTTGACTTTTAGGATATTATTACCGTAGAGAAGCACGTCGCCTGCCGTCCAGGCCAGCACGGGCAGAGCTTTGGAGATCTCCTCAAAAAAAACCATCAGGTCGATCACGTTTCCGTCATTCCCGCCGTATTTTTTCGGGATATTGATTTTCCAGAAACCTTCGGCGCCTAACTGATTCATTAATTCATGCGGGAACACGTCCTGCCTGTCCACTTCTCTCGCGACCTCAGGCGGTATTTTTTTTTGAACAAACGAAGCGGTCTTTTCTTTGAGTTCGATCTGCTGCTTATTCAGGAGATACTCCACGCTCGCCTCCTTTTTTATGATTTTAAAACCTTAAAAAAATGCTCCGCCGTTCAGGACCAATATATGCCCGGTCATATAACTGCTTGCAGAGGATGCAAGATATAATGCGGACTGGGCAATTTCCTCAGGCGTGGCCACACACTTGAGCGGCGTGTTTTTGTATTCCGCTTCCATCAGTTTTTCATTGCTCCACAAGGCCTTGCTGAAGCCTGTCTTTACGATGCGGGGAGCTATGGCGTTGACACGAACATTGGACGGGCCAAGCTCCATCGCCATCTGTTTGGTCAGCATATTGATACCGGCTTTGCTGATGCAATAGGGGCCGAGCCCTTCTGCCGGGCTTACGCCTCCGGCCGAGGATATGTTGATGATATGGCCGGACTGCTGTTTTTGCATCAGTTTTCCCACAATTTTGCTGAGTCGGAAATAGCCCTTGAGGTTCGTATCAATGATATGATCGAATATATCGTTCTCTGTGTCGACAATCGCCGCCATACCGGGGTTTGTGGCGGCATTATTGATTAAAACGTCGATACGGCCGAATTCCGCCA
>JAGYOT010000275.1 GCA_018399455.1 Desulfobacterales bacterium | reverse complement strand
GGCCTGCGCGATCACGATATGCAGTGGGATTTCTGGACCCTGTCTCCTGAAACCGCCCACCAGGTCACCATCCTGATGAGCGACCGGGGCGTGCCCAAAAGCTATCGGAACATGAACGGCTATACAAGCCACACCTATATGTGGGTCAACAAGGATGGGGAGCGGTTCTGGGTGAAATATCACTTCAAAACCGATCAGGGAATTGATTTCCTCACCGACGAGGAGGCTGAACGGATTGCCGGCGAGGACGCCGACTTTCACCGTAGGGACCTGTCAGAGGCGATCAAGCGGGGGGATTACCCCAGCTGGACGCTCAAGGTGCAGATTATGCCCTTTCAAGAGGCCGAGACCTACCGGTTCAACCCGTTTGACCTGACCAAGGTCTGGCCGCACAGGGATTATCCGCTGCAAGAGGTCGGCCGGCTGACCCTGAACCGAAATCCGACCGATTTTCACACAGAGATCGAGCAGGCGGCCTTCGAGCCGAACAATTTCGTTCCCGGGATCGGTCCGAGCCCGGACAGGATGCTGCTCGCCCGCCTGGTTTCCTATGCCGACGCCCACCGCGCGCGTCTGGGGGTAAATTACAAGCAGATTCCGGTCAACCGGGCGAAATGTGCGGTGCACAGCTACAGCAAGGGCGGGCGGATGCGGATTGAAAACATATCTGATCCGGTATATGCACCGAATTCAAAGGGCGGACCGCAGGCCGACGGCGAACGGTACCCGGAGGATGCCATATGGAGCGCCAGCGGCGATTTCATCCGAGCCGCCTACTCCCTGCGCAAGGACGACGATGACTTTGGCCAGCCCGGCACCCTGGTGCGCGAGGTCCTGGATGATGCGCAGCGTAATCGGCTGGTATCAAACGTTGTCGCCCATCTCAAAAAAGGCGTAACCGAACCGGTGCTTGAACGTGCCCTTGATTATTGGAAAAAAATTGACAGGGAGACCGGGGAGCGAATCGAAAAAGGCGTGAAAGACAGCTGATTGAAGCGCATCTGCCTCTGGCGTGCCGGTCAAGGCTGGCATGGCCGGAATCGGCTCAACCATTATTGCTATAAGCAACCGCCATTGGATGCGTCGGACCATACTAATTTGCAATCAATCCGATTAAGATCAGGTCGCCCGATACCTCGGGCGACCTATTGTCCATCCTGAGTTGCCTGACGCCGCGCTACCTAACTCCACTTCTGAAATAACCCAATTTCTCTGCCATGCCGCAATCACTGCCAGGTCAACTCCGGCCGGAATTAGACGTTTGCGGGCATTTTAACAAAAAAACGACAGGGCAGGCAGAACAAAAGCGGCTTTTTTCAGGCAGACCACCAATCGAGGATGGAGTGATCAAATTTGACACCAATGCCGGTGTCGCTGATTCTTACAACTTCACCGGTTATTTTGATATGTTCTTTGTTTTCCGGATGAACAAAAGTCAGGATTAGTGGGAGGTTGCGCTGATTTTGGCGAAGCCGGCTGCCGGCTGTTATTATTATTGAGGGATTGAATATTTTTGAGCGGGGACCGGCATCGGTTCTGTTGACCCGGGGCAATCGCCCGGATCGACAGAGCGGGCTTTTTTTATTTATTATCTATCCCGCGTGGTGAGTCCTATGTCTGAAAAATCAAAATATGAAGCATTGGAAAAACAGTTTGACGCATTACAGACCCAGCTTGATTCATACCGCCGGCTGGTGGAAAATTTAAATGTTGTGCTCTATACACTGGACCCTGTGGATTATCGAGCCTTGTCGAAAGAGGGGCAGTGGACATGGTTGTCAGTCAAAAACATGGTTGTCCGGCAGCGTGAAGAAGATTTTGAGATGGCCGGTTCTGGAAAGGATGACAACGAGCAGGAGACATCCGGGCAGACCAGGAAAGAGAGCGGGGAACGACGATCCGCCTCTTCCTGCCGGTGGCAAAACCCTCCTATCGTGTTTTTTAAAATCCGGGGGTGCCCGCCTATTGCCCGATAAACTCGCCGTTTTTAAAACGGCCTTTAAGCGTCTTTCCGGTAGGGGATGTCAATTTCCCCTGACCGTGAATCCGGTTGTTCCTGAACTCGCCGACATACTTGACGCCGTCTGCGCGAACCAGGATTCCGTGTCCGTTCAATTTATTGTTTCGGAACGTGCCCACATACTTGGAGCCGTCATTGGTGATCAGGCTGCCCTTGCCGTGCATCTGGCCGTCCTTGAACTCTCCCTCATACCTGTCGCCGTTTTCGAAAACAAAAACCCCGGCGCCGTTCTGGCAATCGCCTTTGACACACTCTGCAACAACTGACAACGGAAGAAGGCAAAACAACATCATCGGCAGTAAAACGATCCATTTTGTTCTCATTTTCCAACCTCCCCTGCAAAAACGAAAAATTATCCCTGCTCCTGAGCAACCGGAATAATAACGATACTGACCCTTCTGTTTGCGGCTTTGTCTGAAGATATGGGCTGGGTTTCGCCGAATCCGACGGTCTGGATTCTTCGCGGATCCACGCCTCTTTGCAGCAGGGCATTTTTTACGGCTTCGGCTCTGCGTCTGGAGAGCTCCATATTATAGCTTTCCGGGCCCGTTGCGTCGGTATGGCCCTCCACCCGAATGGTGGTCCGGGGATATTGATTCAGCACATTGGCAACCCTTCCAATTTCGGAATAGGCCCCTGGTTTGAGGGCGGCGGAGTCGAAATCAAAACAGATATCGCTTTTAAATGTGGCGGTCAGTATATTCCGATTCCGCTGAATGCTGACCGCCTCCGAGGAGGCCATTGCATTCCTCAATGCCTCTTCCTGTTTATCCATATAGGCGCCGATCTGGTGGCCCGTCAGACCGCCCAGTAGGGCCCCGATGCCGGCGCCTATCAGTGTAGATTCCGTGTTACCACCGATAGCCTGTCCCAAAACAGCACCGCCGGCACTCCCGATCAATATGCCGGTCCTGGTTTTACCTTCCGTGTGTGTTCTCCCGGCACAGCCCAAAAGGCTGATCACAAGTAAAATGCTGGCTGTGATAGCCGTTGTTTTTTTCATTTGCGAACCTCCTATAAGTGTATATAGCCTGCCTTCACTCGCTGTGTCTACGCCATCCCCTGCTTGCTTAGTTGCATAGCTGAAGACAGGTTGTAATGGTAAAGGCATTAATCATATACTATTCCCTATAAAACATGACAGCAACCAATTATTTCAGTTATAACAGATTGCCGGATAATCTAATATTTTTTTCCTGGCATAATTTCCGCATAATTTCCATTGACACATTCTGCCGTGCTGGTAAAGCTGAAAGCGGATCGGCAAAGCCGGATTTGAACGTAAAACAGGGAAAGGATGCGCACAATGGAAGCCACGATAAAAACCCTTTTTTCAATTGAAGGAAAAATCGCTTTAGTTACCGGCGGCTCCCGGGGAATCGGGGAAATGATCGCTGCCGGCTTTTTAAACAATGGCGCGAAGGTCTACATCAGCTCCCGCAAGACTGATGCCTGTGATGCCACGGCGAAACGCCTGCAGGAACGCTTCGGGGGTGAATGCATACCCCTGCCTGCTGATCTCTCCACATTGGAAGGGGTGACAGCGCTGGCTGCGGCTATGGAAGAAAAGGAAACCCGGCTCGATATCCTGGTGAACAATGCGGGCGCCTCCTGGGGCGCTCCCCTGGAGACGTTTCCGGAGCTTGGCTGGGACAAGGTGATGGATACCAACGTTAAGGGGATCTTTTTCCTGGTTCAGAAGCTTTTGCCTTTACTGCGACAATCGGCTTCAGCCCAACCGCCCGCGCGTGTGGTCAATATCGGATCCATTGACGGGATTCTAACCCCGCCGTTTCAGAACTTTTCCTATGGGGCGTCCAAGGCTGCGGTGCATCATCTGACCCGGATCCTGGCGGCTCAC
>JAGYOT010000274.1 GCA_018399455.1 Desulfobacterales bacterium | reverse complement strand
GACTTCGGCAAGCGCCTCAGGCTTGCGGCTGGATATGACGATGTCAGCTCCGGCATCGGCAAATGCAAGGGCGCAGGCTTTTCCGATGCCTCTGCTGCCGCCGGTGACCAGTACGACTTTTCCTTTCTGTGACAAAAATGAGCAATCCATAGGGCACTCCTTATCGGTAAGCTTGGGATTATTGGATCTGGGCCATTTCTTCGACGATCTGTTTGCATCGTTTCAACACCTTGCCGCCCTCCATGAAGATGGTCATCCTTTCGGCAATGGGAGAGCCTTCCCCGTGCAGACAAATGACTTCAAGGTCAGCGGTGGTGATTCGCCTCACCAGATCAAACATGCGCAGGCGGTTTTCTGTTGAAATCTCTTTATTGGCTGTCAGGTATTTTTCAATATCGTCTTTTAAATCCGGGTTGCTGTAGTCTTTATACGTGGGTGCGGTAACCAGCAGGCCGCCGGCCAGGTCCTGAATTGTCTTAACCACGTCATGGTAATTGTGGGCGAAATGGTATTTGGCCATATTGGTCGAAATGGTATTGGGGACAGCGATATCGCCCCGCATTTCATAATCATAGCATGCTGTTTTGGCCAGGGATTTTAAAGTTTCCAGGTAAATGAGGAGGTCCGTAAGCTTCTCCTTGACATGGGGGGCTTTGGCAATGCCGTTGTATTCGGCTATGGCGACAGCCCCTCCGACAAGCTGTTCTGAGAGCGGTACCCGGTATGAACATCCGGTCCGCCTGTGGAGCAGCGCGAAATTATAGACCATGGGGCCGGTGAATTTCCACTCGCCGCAAAGAAAGACCCGGTCCCAGGGAACGAGAACATCGTCGAAGATAATAAAGGAGTCCGTATGTACCCGCACGGGTCGGGTATTGGGAAACTCCAGCGGGCTGTAATGCGCCTTAAAGGGCCGGCATACCTGGCGAAGCCCCTTGGTGTTAACCGGAATGGCAAAGGCTACGGCATAGTCCTTATCCGCCTCTGTCATGGCGTGGCATGGCAGTACAAATATTTCATTGCAGTAGGCCGCGCCGGTAATGTGAATCTTTGCTCCCCTGACGATAATGCCCTTTTCGTTCTGATCCACGATGCGAACGTTAAAATCCTTGTGTTTCTGATCCGGATCCGAGGGTTTAAGCATCCGGTTGCCCTTGACATCCGTAACCGCGGCGCATGTAGCCGTATCTTCCCGTTTGAGTTTTTTCCGGTAGGCCTCTATTCTGTTGATATAATCCTGATTTCCCGTCATATGGGCGGCGATGCTGATGGCATTCAAGGCATCGGCGCCTATGTCATGGGCCAGGGGAATGTAGCCGTCGCCCAGTTCAGTGGCTTTGACGATAAGTTCGTGGGCCTTCAGCAAATCCTCGGCATTTTGCGGCTTGTAGTAATAGCGGCTGACGGGCTCATCAAGTTCGGCATCGTGCACAACGGCCAGATCCTTGTACCCGGGATCTTCGGCTAATTCATAGTCAAGGGCCATAAGATCCACACATACCTTGAGGTCGGGGTGTGTCGCCACATTATCGACTTTCTCACCTTTATAATAGACGACCCGGCCGTCATTGAGGCTTTCTCTGTATTGCTTGGCTGAAATTAATCCCATGGGCTCTGCTCCTTGTCGCTGTATTATCCAACGGATTGGTTGTTTAATGGAAAATCCCGGCTGTTCGGGAGCCATCAGAGGCTCAGAAACAGCCGGGCACAGGTTCCCCTAAAAGGGGTTCCCCGGTGCATCACCAGGTTCTTTTTCTGGGCAGACCCCGGTGATAGGGAGGAAAGATTTCTTCTTCGAGATAGGACCCCATCATGGCGTCAACGGTCATGACCGCACACAACCCCGCTCCGTCGACACCGCCGCCCCACATACGTTTTCCGTATTGGTCACCGACAAAATACATGTTTTCAATATACGGGCATGCCACGTCCGGACGTTCTTCCCCGACAGGACGCCAATCGCCATACGCCCGGTCGCAAGGCGTCCACATCCAGAATTCCACATCCTCTTGCCAGGAGGGCCAGAATTTTTTGAACCAGTTCTCGCAGAATTCGGTCAGCCTTTTCACATTGGCCGGATTGCGCATTTCATGGCCCAACTGAGGCAGGGAGAAACAGAAGTCGCGTTTACCCTCGGGAGCCCGTCCAGGCTGATCGCTCAGGCTCGGCCGCGAAATGCTGTCTTTGGCGCACGAGGCCATATTCCACATCACAACATCCATGGCCCCGCCCTCATATCCCTCGTATTTGCTGATACAGGCCGGCATGAAGGTGAAGCTGCGCTCGTCAATGCCTTTTTCCTGCCAGATGTCCCGCTTTAAGCCGATCATGGCCGAGAGCAGGCCCGGATTCCAGTATCGCTTGTGCACCGTCTTGATCCATTTCTGATCAAAGTGACGGGGGTGAATGACACTATGGATAGCCATTGGGGGCACGTTGCAGATCACTTTGTCGGCCTTGATGGTTTCAAGCCCGTTCCGGGTTCGGACCACAACTCCCTTAACCCGTTCGTTCTCGATTATCGTCTGAACTACCGGTGAATTTCGCCATACCTGGCCGCCGTTTGCGTTCAGGCATTCTTCAAAAGCCAGAGGAATAGCGGTAATGCCTGGCTGGGAGATAGTGGCGACAGAGCCGTCTACGAGATTCATCCGGATATCTCCGGCTATGGCCTGATACCCCAGAAAGTCCCCGGCGGGGGTGATGGCGGGGACATTGTTGGCTGTCTGGGAGCCAATGAGATTTTTGATCCAGTCATAGGCTTCCGGATGCATCTGCCGATCTTCAAGCCATTTTTGCAAGGGCATTTCCATCAGTTTGGGAAGAGAACCCAAGTCTGTTGTGGCCATACCACGCAGCTGATTCATGGTGGCTTTAAACCCCTCATCAGACATCCATGGATATTTTTTGCCTTTTTCTACCTGGTAAGCTTTGTTCTTCATATAATCCACATAAGCAAAACCGGTATTGACGGGCATATCGACGGGCACGCCCAGGTAATCCAGAAGGCAGCGGATTCTGGATTTATTGCCCCAGAACAGGCCATGTCCGCAGTCGGTGGTGTAGCCGTCAAAAAGGCCTTTTTCAAAAATTTCTTCCAGGCTGGGTGTGCCCGGGGCTGTGTAAACCCAGGCGCTGTTCATTTCCAATGCCCTTTTGAAGCCGTCAAGATCCAGCTCCTGGCCGTCTACCGTCACTTTGTCTCCTTTTCCGACAAATGAAAGCGTTCGGCCGCCTATAAAAGGCGCTTTCTCAAGGACCAGGACCTTTTGATTGTAATTTTTTGCCAAAAGGGCGGCTGCGCCCATTCCACCAACGCCTGAACCAATTACAACAACGTCATACTTTGTATTTGACATCCAGCCTCCTTATTATATGCTGAGTTTATATGTTAGGCTGACAACATGAGGATCTCTGAAATCTAATAAAGAATACAGCAAACAATGTGCCATTTGATTAAATATAATTAAATCAATATCTTGTTGTGATTTTTCGATCTGCGCCCTGCCATTGCGCACAATATATTGTGCAAAGGGTTCAGTATTTTGTTTTTTGCACAACGAACGGATATGGCGGATATTTTTTGAACAGGAGGCGTATCGGATAATATGAAAGCATCTGTTGTGGAGACGCGGGCAAATGATTACGAACGGATATTCAACCCTCAAAAAGTTGCCATTATCGGTGTATCAAGTCGGGGTGAAGGCTTTGGCAGCAACATGTTTTTTTCTTTGCGCGCCATTGGTTATTCAGGTAAGATTTTTCTGGTCAATCCCAAGGGCGGGAGCATAGAGGGTCTCCCGGTTTATAAAAATGTCGCTGAGATCCCGGAACATATTGATTTGGCCATTATTTCCGTGGCAGCCAGGGCTGTGCCGGAAGTTCTGGCCCCTGGAGAACGGTG
>JAGYOT010000273.1 GCA_018399455.1 Desulfobacterales bacterium | reverse complement strand
CGAGCCAATTGCCGGATGCGCTTCGCTTATCCGGCCTACGGGTTTGGTGATGGTCAATTGCCGGATGCGCTTCGCTTATCCGGCCTACGAGGGGTCGCGTCCAGCATTGTAGGGTGGATAAGCGGCAGCGCATCCACCGATTGCGGCAGCGCATCCACCGGTTAATGCTGTAAGCCTACGGTTTGTTCTAATTTCTCAAATAATTCGGGGTCCACAAAATTTTGAAACGCTCAGTTCAGGCGGGAATTAAGGGATAGGCGACTCATCCAGCACCGCCCTGACCTTTGATGCCAGCATTTTCAGGGTAAACGGCTTTTCAATGAAGTTCACCCCCTCATCGATCACCCCGTGGTGGGCAATAACATCGTCTGTATAGCCCGACATGTAAAGCACTTTCAGTCCCGGACTCGCGGCTGAAATCCGCTGGTACAGCTCTTTGCCGTTCATATCCGGCATGATGACATCTGTGAGCAAAAGCCGGATCCTGTCCTTATGCGCTTCAAACTGTAAAATCGCTTCCTCCCCGTTCTCAGCCGCGAGCACCGTGTAGCCCCAGCGCTTTAAGGCCACGGACGACAGATTCCGCACCTGCTGATCATCCTCGGCAAGCAGCACAATCTCCGATCCGGTGGTTTCCGCAGGTTTTTGCTCCAGGGCGGCGGGCTCATCCGCGGCGGCTGCATCCGATACGGGCAGGTAAACCTTTATGGTGGTTCCCAGCCCGGGCTCGCTGTATGCCCAGATATTTCCGTTGTGCTGCTTGACGATGCCATACGCGGTTGACATGCCCAGGCCCGTGCCCTTGCCCTTCTCCTTTGTCGTAAAAAACGGCTCAAAGAGGTTCCTGACGGTCTCTGCGTCCATGCCTGACCCGGTATCACTTATGGCCAGTTTGACATACGGACCGGGCGATACGCCTTTTTTCCCCCTGGCATAGTGCTCATCCAGCATGACGCTTCCCGTCTCAATGATCAGCTGCCCGCCATGCGGCATCGCATCCTGGGAATTCACCGCCAGGTTCATGACCACCTGCTCCAATTGGCCGATATCTCCCTGGATCTTCGGCAGTGAAGAGGCCAGGCGCTTATGAATCCCAATATCCTCACGAAGTGTGCGGCGCAGCAGTTTTTCAAAATCTGCAACAAGATCATTGATGTCCAGGGCCTGGAACTGGAGCGGCTGCCTGCGGCTGAAGGCCAGAAGCTGGCGGATCAGCATCTTTGCCCGCTTGCCGGCATTGACGATTTCCTCGGTGGATTCCCTGTGGCTGGCCATCAGAGAGGGATCCTCGAGGAGGAGTTCGCTGAACCCGAGGATGGGCGAGAGCAGGTTATTCAGATCATGGGCCACGCCTCCGGCAAGCCTGCCGATGGACTCCATCTTCTGGGCCTGGTAGAGCTGCTCTTCCATATCAAGGGCCTCTGTGACATCGCGCTTGACCGCGACATAATTGACGACCCCTGCCCGCCATTCGCCATTTTTCAGGGCATTGCCGGCCCGCTCAAGATCCTGCAGGGCCTTGCCAAGCTTCAGGTTGCTGTAGCTCAACCGGGATATCAAGCCGATTAGATCCGCATAAAACCGCATCACCGTATCCACGGTTTTCCGGCTCCAGCGCGGGACCCGGTCCAGGGCTTTCAAGTACGCAGACTCGTCAAAGCCGTAGCGACGGGCCTGTTGCCTGAAAAACACGCGATCCGGGGTTTCGTCTTCGAAAAAAAACTGACCGAGAAAAAGGTTGCCGACATGGTGGCCGCCGATGACAATGGGCGTGGCAATATCCCAAAGGTTGTTCCTGCAGTGATAGGCCCTGAACTCTCCGGGGGCGATGCCCGCTGAGAGCCTGAGGTCGCTTTCCACACAGTTTCTTTTTGTCTCCGGATGCAGGCGATGAAATTTCGTGCATATGTCCTGCCATCCGATTGCGACCAAAACGTTTCCGGCATTATCCACCATGCCGACCCCGATATGGGTGAGCTGATGGAATCCATTCATGATTTCCTGGATGGCCGGGATATCGACGATATCGGCAAGTTTCAGCTTCCCTATATCGCCCTCGGGCGAGAGGATGGCATCGAGCCTGGCCCGGTCCCGGCGCCGGCTTTCTTTTAAAGCCGCCTCTGCATTTTTGCGCTGCGTGATTTCCGTTAACGAACCCTGGACACCGATAATCCTGCCGCTTTCATAGATAGGCCGGGCCCTTGTTAAAACCCAGACTGCGCCCCTGTTTTTGGACAGGTACTGGTGCTCCTTAGTCAATTCCCGCCCGGCCATTGCCGCATGGAAGTCCCTGCCAAGATTTTCGATATCATCGGGGCCGACAAGTTCGCTGTAATTCCGGCCGATGAGCTCTTTCGGATGATAGCCATAGAGCCTTTCCACGTTGGGGGGGAAGGAAAAAATCGAGGACTCGGGGAAGGCGGTGGACCCTGGGCGGGCAGGCGAACGAACTTGACATGAAAAGGTTTGCTGTTTTATGGTTTGCAAAGCATGATGGCGGTGGAAAAAATTTTTTTAAAGGAAGTGTTAAGTTATTAGAAAGTGGTTAAGTTTTAAGTGGTTAAGTTTTAAGTTGATGGGCTGGGGAGATAGGGAAGAGTATAGTTTTAATTAAAAAATAAGTATGTTATCGCTTTTATGAAGCCGGCATCAAGTATGATAAGCCTGTTTAAACGTATTCAGCAAAGAGGCAAGGATCGGGTAATATTTTGGCCACGTTTGTGATCGTCGACGATGACTACAGCATCATCCACCTGATTTGCAGTGCGGTGGGGGATGAAAAAAATGTCTGCCACAGCGCTCAAACTTTGTCCGAGGGGCTGGAAAAAGCCAGGGCGCATGCCCCTGATATTGTTTTCCTGGATCTCTCCATGCCTGACGGGAACGGATTGGACCGGCTTCATGAGTTCCTCGAGGTTCCGTCAGCCCCGGAAGTCATTGTCATAACCGCCTCAGACTCTAAAAAAAGCGTGGAGACAGCCATCTACCAGGGCGCCTGGGACTTTGTCCAGAAGCCCTTTTCAATAAACGGCCTGACCCACCTGGTTCGTCAGGCCCTTCGTTATCGGAGGGACAAGGCGGGCAGCAAATATTTTATTGCGCTGAAGCGCCCCGGGATCATCGGCGAAAGCCAAGCCCTGTCCAAGGCCCTCCAGCTGGTCGCGCAGGCCGCTTCCAGCTCCGGCCCCTGTCTGATCCATGGAGAGACGGGGGTGGGCAAGGAACTGATCGTCCGAACCATCCATGCTAACAGCGACCGGAGCAACGGCCCTTTTGTCGTTGTCGACTGCGCCGCATTATCGGAGACCCTGGCGAACAGCACCCTTTTCGGGCATCTGAAAGGCGCCTTTACGGGAGCCGTCTCAGATAAAAAGGGCCTGGTTGAAAACGCTGATCAGGGGACCCTGTTCCTGGACGAGATCGGCGAACTCCCGCCGGATACCCAGAAAAACCTGCTGCGGGTCCTGCAGGAACAGCGATTCCGGCCGGTGGGGGGGGTCGAGGAAAAACAGAGCAATTTTCGGCTGCTATCGGCAACGCATCGGAATCTGGCCGCCATGGTTGAACAAAATACCTTCCGGCAGGATCTGCTCTACCGGGTGATGGGGCAGGAAATTTTTCTCCCGCCCCTCAGGGAGCGTTTTGAAGACCTTGGCCAACTGACTGGATTCTTCCTGCAAAAAAGTTGCATGCGCTACGCAATGCCCACCAAAGGCTGTTCCCCGGATTTCATCCCGGCCCTGCGGGCCTACGATTGGCCGGGAAATATCCGGGAGCTGGCGCACTGCCTTGAAAATACGGTTACAGCCGCAGGAGCCGAACCCATTTTATACCCCCAGCACCTGCCTTCCTATATCCGTGTCCGAATCCGTTCCAGCAGGCTCGAACCCAATGACCGGGCCCCG
>JAGYOT010000272.1 GCA_018399455.1 Desulfobacterales bacterium | reverse complement strand
GGCCGGTGTTCATGAGCATTCCTCCCATCCAAACCTATCCCGGGGCCTGTAAAGGAATTTTCTCATGACCCAGTTTACCATCCTTCGCTTGATTCTCGGCGATCAGCTAAACGCCAATCATTCCTGGTTTTCAAAAAGAGATTCGCGCGTCTTATACACGCTCATGGAAGTCCGGCAGGAAACAGACGTCACCAGGCACCACATTCAGAAAATCGTGGCATTTTTTGCCGCCATACCGGAATTTGCTCGCTATCTGAAAAATCAGGGGCATGCACTTGAATATATCCGATTGGACGATGATGGCAACTGCCAGTCTTTTGAAAAGAATCTGCTTCAGCTCATTGATAAACACAAAATTTCTAAATTTGAGTACCTGCTTCCGGAAGATTACCGCTTGGCAATTGTAAGGAGCGAAGATGAAAGCTAACTACCCGGATGAAGAACATATCAAGGGTGCCATCTATGGCATGTTTATCGGGGACGCGCTGGCCATGCCGGTGCACTGGTATTATGACCGGAAGGCCCTGAAACGCGATTACGGCCGTGTCACCGCCTATCTTGCTCCAAAAAATCCACATCCGGATTCCATTCTCTGGCGCTCGTCATACACCCCGCCGAACCGGGCCGCTGATATCCTCCATGAACAGGCCCGGTACTGGGGACAGCGGGGCATTCATTATCATCAGTTTCTAAAAGCCGGCGAAAACACCCTTAACGTCAAGCTGGCCCGGGAATGGCTGATGTTGATGGACCGGAACAAAAGCTATCTACCCCTGTCCTGGCTGGAACTCTTGGTATGGTTCATGACCACGCCGGGAACCCACCGGGACACTTATGTTGAAGAATATTTGCGGTATTTTTTTACCGAATACGGCAAGGGAAAAGCGTTGAGGGACTGCGGCCGCAGAGATGAAAATCATATCGGCGGTCTTTCGCTTTTCCTGCCGGTGCTGATTCTCTTTGCTAAAAACCGGGACGAAGCCAGAAAAACCGCCCTTCAGCATCTGGCCCTGACCCATGGGGGGCCGGCGATGGCCCGCGGGGGCGGTCTGATCGCCGATATTCTCTTGGATCTGCTATATGGCATTTCCCTTAAAGAAGCCATCCTTAGCCGGAGCATTTATAATCACAATTTGGAGAACCTGCTGGACTTTCCGGACCTGATCGTGGTGGGGCGTCATTTTTCTCCTGCCTGTTACCTGAAGGAAGCGATTCCGGTCACCCTTTACCTGGCGCTAAAATATGCGGAAGATCCGTCTGGCGCACTGATTGCCACCACCATGTGCGGCGGGGATAATGCCGGCAGAGGCGCCGTCCTGGGGGCCTTGCTGGGCGCTGTTCATGGCATAAGCGCCTGGCCGGAGCATTGGGTAAATGGCTTGGTTGATCCGCCGCCGTTTCCGGTTTTGTGAAATCCGAAAAAAATGGAATTGAAAATTTTATTATCGGGAATTTAAAAAAGAATGCAGCATATCAATGCCTATTTTTTTATTTGTAAGGAGCTGTCATAACCATATCACGGAAATTTGGTGCCCCGGCATCGGTTTTATAAGAATTGTATCGTTAGTAAACGATTTGGCCGGGGAGACCCCGCCCCAGAGGCTGGATAAGTGTCCTTTACATGGCGCTAACGGCCCAAACCTAAACCTTGGGATTCTGGTTTTGGTCAATCCAGGAGAAGCAAGGGCAAGGGGGTCAGCACCGCAGACCTTTCCCCGATGAACAGGACAGTGTCAACGACCGCTATAGTGTGAGCCATGTCCCGCACTCCGATTCGGATCGTCACCTGGTCATAATTGCTGGTTGCATTGGTTGTGCGGTACTCTACGGTGTAAATACCGTCTCCGGCCGTTTCGTCAGGGCTCACACCATCGTCTCTTGGCCCTTTCCAAACATCAAGAGGTTCATCAGCGTCAATCACCATGCCATTGGAAATTAGGCGAATGGTCACATCGCTTACGCCTTCGGCAGCAGTTACGGCAAATGTTGATATGATTGAAGCATCCTCCTGATCCTTTGGCGCGAAGGCCGGCTCATAATTGACTGAACTGACTTGCGGCTCGTTGGATACGACGCCCGACTGTTTGAGGTAACCGACATAGAGGCGATGCCTGGCAGGGTGGCTCTCATACCTCTGGCAGAAACAGATTCGGGCACCATCTGCGCTCATCCCGCCCAGATCGGTAATCCAGAGAAGATCCTCGGGCATCAGATTAAAGACGGATGAACCGCTGGTATTGGCCAGTCTTCCACCGCCGGCCAGGTTATCATTGTAGAGCATGCGAAAGCCGTTGGCGGTCAGGGAAAAGCCGGCAAAGTTGTAACCGGACTCGCAGATATGGCGTGAATTGCTTCCGTCAGGCGCGATGGCCGTGTAGTAATCGGTCTCATTATAGGGGTCGTAGACAATAGTGGAGCCGTCCCCGCTGATGGCCAGGTTGTCGTTTTTGTGTGTTGTCCCATCGCTGGTCAGCTGGTCGTATTCGCCGCTCTGGAGAACAAAAACCTCTTTGGCGTCATATTGTTTTTCGGCCAGAAAGGCAATAATGCTGCCGTCGGCGGAGACATCATATTCTTCAATACTGTCGATTTCCCCGGTTTGCTCGTTCAAGGGCACATTGGCGGTTTCAATGACTTTGCTCAGGCCGGCCCCGTTGTGAGAGATTCTCCAGATATCGCGGCTGTCGGAGAAGTAAACATACGCTCCATTATCGGTAGTCCTTAGTTGCTGCGGCTCTTCGAAGTACGAGGGCCATTCCTCATAATCGGCAATGCCATCGAGTTTGGTCACCACTCCCCCCTCGAGTTTGAACAAATCCGCCCGGGCATATTTGGAAACAAACGTTCGCGAGCCGTCATAGTCCATTACCAGAGACCTCCCGGATACAAATCCATGGTCGTCCGGGGGAACGTAGGTCACCGCATTTGAGCCGTCGGTGTCCATGACGACCACCTTACGGGAGGGGGATGTCCCATTTTTCATTGTGACAGCCACCTTTCTGCCGTTTCCGCTTATGGTGTAGTGAGGATGGCTGAAGTCATATCCGTCCATGTCCATCTCGTCAAAAATCATATCATAGACCGCGCGCCATCTAACGGATGCACTATGGCTGTCTTTTGTCTTTGTATTCGTATTATCATGGAACCCCAACTCTGTGTTGATTGCACGGCTTCCATGATCATCAGCCCCTGCCCCGGACTCCACACCAAAGAAACAGAGAAGCGTCAATAGCCATACAGCATATCCCATTATACTCAGCATTTTTCCTCCTGTCATGTGTTTGATCATGATTATCCTTAGACAGGTTCCATGTTCACGCTTTTCCAGGAAAAGCGTATCAGCCATTTTGAAAAAACACAGGAGTCCCGGAAACACTGAAGTCTGGCATCCAACCGCAAAAAATACAATTTGGCCAAAATAAAACGGTCAGGTTTTGGACTTAAAGCTTATATATGTTTTAACACAGGTGCTCGCCGGGAGCCGTGTAGTGATACCGGATAGCGGATATCGTATGGACTATTGAAAAATTTACTCATCCGTAACATAAGAAAATCAGGGAGTCAATAGTTGCCGGCAATTTAATGCCAAGTTGAGTCGGGGGGCTTGCATTCCGTCTGTCGGGATGTCATGATAGGGCATCATTTATTTCGGCATGGGGAAAAATGCAGGGACTGACCCGGGATGAAGACCTGCATGCGCCAAAGATGCGGCCTGGAAAAGCAACCGGAGGGTCGCGATTCAGAGAAAAATAAGATCCGATCCGAACGATAACTGGTGTGATGAGTGACAATAAGGAGAACAGAGGTCTATGGCCACTCCGATTTATCTGGATTATAATGGGACCACCCCGCATGATCCTGAAGTTATTGAGGCCATGCGGCCGTTTTTGGAATCTGAGTTCGGCAATCCGT
>JAGYOT010000271.1 GCA_018399455.1 Desulfobacterales bacterium | reverse complement strand
AGCTCATGCCTATCTCGGTGAAATTTATTTGAAACATGGCGAAATTACCAATGCCACTGAGGCATTTTCCAGAGCCGTTGAACTGGAACCCGATTTAACGCAAATCCAGTTAAAACTTGCGCTTTTGAATATTCTTAAAAATAACGTCAAAAAAGCTGAGTATCTGTTGGATCAAGCCTTGAAAAGCCGATCCGGGGATATGGCGAGCAAATATATGCTGGCCCGGATTTACCAGATGAAAAACAACTTCAATAAATCGGAACAGATTTATAAGGAGCTGCTGGATCATAAAAATTCATCGGAACAGGTTTATCTGTCTCTGGCCGGCCTGCAGATGAAGCAGGGGAAGCTCAATGATGCTGAAACATATCTCCAAAAGGCATTATACAAATACCCGCGGTCTGTTAAAACCGCTGTTGCACTTTGCGGCCTGTATCTGCGCAAACAGGATTTCGAAAAAGCAAAAGACCTGCTTCACCAAGCCATCCACCACAATCCGGGAAGCAGTGATCTTCAGCTTTTGCTCGGCCATGTCTACACCCTCACGCATCAATGGGAGGAATCGGAGAATGCGTTTCTCAGAGGGGTCCGGGCCCGCCCGCGCCATCCCAAACCATATGTTGCAACAGCCAATTTCTACGCAAACCGAAACCGGCCGGACAAGGCACTGGCCATGTACCGCAAGGCTCTGGACATTCAGCCGGACAACCTGGGCATAAAACTCCAAATTGCCCGTTTTCACATGAATCAAAACCAGTTTGACAGGGCTGAAACCTATATTCATCAAATCATCCGCATTCACCCGGACTTCCTTGAGGCCAAAGTCTTGAGAGCCAGACTGCTGCTGGCCAAAAAGCAGCTGGACCGGGCGAAAACCTACCTGTCCGAATTGAGTGAAAAACATCCGGAAGCCACGCATATTTATTATCTGAAAGGCATTGCTCACCTGCAGAGCGACGAGCCGGATAAGGCTAAGATATCTTTTGGCAAAGTGGGCAGGAAACGACCTGAATACGATGAGGCCAAACTTTTGCTGGCTGATCTGTATCTAAGGGAAAACAGCATCAAGCCGGCCAAGGAAGCGATCAATGCCGTTCTTGCCAAATCTCCCGGGCATTTCCCTGCGATTCGCATGATGGGGGACATCCACCTTCGGCAGAATGAACTGGAAACGGCCGAATCCTATTACCAGGACCTGGTTAAGATTGCTCCCGACAAAGCGAAGGGATATTTTCGGCTAGGCATGGTCAATTATCAGCGCAAAAATTTTGAGTCGGCCATATCGCATTTTGAAGCCGCTCTTTCCAGAAGCCCTGAGAATATTGACATTTTTATTCACCTGATTTCATCCCTCTGGCGCAACAACCAGATTGATAGAGCGATCGAAAAATGCAACACACGATTAGAAGAACTGGCTGACGCTCCGAAGCAAAAAGCGATTATTCACAATTTAAGAGGCGAACTCCTGGCGGAGATCAATCAGCTCGGTCAGGCGGAGCAGTCATTTAACAAAGCCCTGCTGGAATTTCCGGATTATCTGCCGGCCTATTATTCATTGGCCAAGCTCTTTTTGAATCACGACCTCGCGGAAAATGCCATTCGTCATTATCAATTGGCTATTGACGAAGGGGTGCATAAAGACATTGCGCACATGATGCTGGGGATCATGTACTATGCTCAGGGAAAAACAGCGCTGGCAGAGCAGCATTACAGAAAAGCTATTGAAATTAAACCGAATTTTATACCAGCCATCAACAATCTGGCCTATCTGCTGGCCGAAAAAGACAAAAACCTGAATGAGGCGCTCCGCCTGGCGGAAAAGGCCAATACCCAGATGCCCAACAATCCGCTGGTTCAGGATACCCTGGGTTGGATATACGTTAAACTGGGGCTTTATGACAATGCCATCCGCGAATTTATGCAAAGCATTGAGAAACTTCCCGACCATCCTACGATTCATTATCACCTGGGAGTGGCTTATTTCAAAAAAGGACTTGCCGATCAAGCCAAAAATGCCTTGAAAACAGCGCTTAACATTGACTCGGAATTCGATGAGGCCAGGCAGGCGCGCCAGATTCTGGGCAAGCTATAGCCACCGGCTGAAGGCAAGCAATGAAATATCTGTCATTCAAAATACTGATTTTCTGCATCCTGATGCCGCCGGTGTTATATCTGCTCACAAACTATTTCCTCCAGGGCTATTTGACTACATGGTACCAAACCGATATCAGAAATGTCTATCTCTCTGATATAGACGAAGTTTTAAGCGGCAGCATCCCCCTGGCCGATGCCATTCAGGAATCCATTGACGCCTACCGCAGGAAAAGCACATTTGCAGATCTTGGCGGGCGGATTGAAGTCACCGTCACCACCAGCCAGGGCAACATTCTTTATCCCACCACCTATCAGGAGGACGTGCCCTCTGAGCTGCTAAATGATCCCATCAAACTTGCCGAGCAGAATTTCAATATTCTTGACAAGGGGTTAAACCTTGAGGTCAGAGCCTCAATACCGCCCTACTCGTTTATTTCTGTCAGCCTGTTAATGGCTTATATCTTTATCTTCCTCGGATTTCTTTATGCCTATTACAGGAAAGCGTTAATCTCGGTCCGGGCTGAAGATGCCCGAAAAGCTGACGAAATTCAACGACTCATGGAACAGGAGCAAACTCACAAAAAAATGGCCCAATCTCTGGCCGAGGAGCGTGAATCCTTGCTGGACAAGTACCGGCAGGTTCAGGAATCATTGGAAACGACGAAACAAAAGGCGGAGGAGGAAGAAGAAGAGCTTTTTGAAGAAATTGAAAGCCTGGAGGAAAGGCTGCGCGAAAACCTGTCCAGACAAAATGAACAGCACGGGGAAATCAATCAGTTAAAAGAGCAGCTCGAGGATCTTGAAAAAAACCGGCAGAATCAGATTCAACAGCGGGAAAAAATTGCGGATCGCCTTGAAAAACGATTCAAAGTCCTTTATAAAAATATCGATATAAGCAACCGTGCACTATCCGGATTGGCCGATATGGACGATGACATGAGCCTTAAGGCTGAAGAGCTGATTCATCAACTCAACGAGGACCCCTCGATAGTTACGGTCAAACGCAAAGTGTTTCACAAAAAGGGCAAAGCGACGGTTTTTGAATCGGTTTTTGCCTATAAGGGCCGGCTTTACTTTCGCAAATCCAGCCAAAACCGGGCAGAAGTGCTGGCTATCGGCACAAAAAAAAGCCAGCACAGGGATCTGGCCTACCTCGACACCCTTTAAAGGCGTTGATTCATCATTCCATGATTACGTTTCGCCTTCACCGGCCGTCTTATACCCACAATCCGGATTAATACACTTTAAAACCCGCCCCTCTTTCTTGGTGGTTTTCTCCACGAGAAAAGGAGCCCCGCACCGGGGGCAGGGGTTGGGGACGGGCTTGTCCCACAGCGCGTAGGTGCAGTCCGGAAACCGGCTGCAGCCATAGAAGATCTTACCGCGCTTGGATCTTCTCTCTACCAGTTCCCCGCCGCATCCCTCTTTTGGGCATTTGACTCCCGTAGCGGGAGCATTTTTAGGACTGCCGTTAATGGAGCGCGTATTTTTGCATTCGGGATACCCACTGCAGGCCAAAAAATCACCGTATTTGCCCTGCTTGACCACCATGGGGCGGCCGCATTTATCGCAGATCTGGCCCTCCGCGGCCTCATAGGACGGCTCGACGGGATGTATCCGGCCCTTGTCATCACGGGTGTAGTTCCTGGAATAGGTGCACTCCGGATAGCCTTCACAGGCAAGAAACGGACCGTTTTTACCCACCTTGATGTGCAGCGGTCGGCCGCAGGAAGGGCATGACAGCTCAGTGGGCACGCCGACCCCCTTGACACTCAGCATTTGATCAGCGGCCTTGGTCACCCTATTTTCGAATACTTCATA
>JAGYOT010000270.1 GCA_018399455.1 Desulfobacterales bacterium | reverse complement strand
ACAAGCTGCAATGGAAGCGAAATACTACATCATCCACTACGAGTTTGACTTTCCCGGCGGGAACACCCAGGAGTTTGAACTGGTCCTGGATGAGGCCACCATATCGCTGGTCAACTTTGACGGCGATACAAAACCGCCATGGGCAAAGCTTTCTCATAAGCAATGCGAGTGCTGCCCGCTCAGGAAGGAGCTGCATCCCTATTGTCCGATTGCAGTCAATATTGCCCAACTGGTCGATTATTTTAAGGACAGCCTCTCAATTGAAGAATGCCAGGTCAAATGCGTCACCCCGGAACGAACCTATGTTAAATCAACCAGCGTACAGGACGGACTCTATTCCATCCTGGGAATCGTAATGGCCACCAGTGACTGCCCGGTGATGGCCTTTTACAAGCCCATGGCCCGTTTTCACCTCCCCTTTTCAACAACAAAAGAAACCCTTTTCCGTTCGGCCTCCGTCTATTTGCTCCAGCAGTATTTTGCCTACAAGCGTGGTCAGCAGCCGGATTTGGACATGCAGCACCTGGCTCCGCAGTTAAACCGGGTCCAGCAGGTCAATACCGGCATTCTGGCCCGGATCCGCAGCGTAAGCATCAAAGATGCGGACAGTAACGCGGTCATCATTCTGGATTCCTTCTCCCAGCTGCTGAGCATCGCTATTGACAACAAGCTTTCGTCGCTGGAATATCTGTTCCCGCCAAAAAAATGAAAAAAGGCCTTGTCAGCTATTAGCTTTCGGCTATATCCAGCCAGATATCGGCTTCACTGCCGCAATGACTGCATACGGCATGGCCGGGGATGGCCCCTTCTTTTTTCTGGCCGGAGATTTTAACATTCTTTTTTTCTAGGTCGGCTTCATCCATATCCGGCACCAGCTGACAGGTGATCTCCATTTCCGCCTCATTACCGCACTTGTCGCAATGACAGACCTGCTTGAATTTCTTTTCCGCCATAATCGCCTCCACTAAAATTTGTTTTCCTTTTTACTCCCCCATGCGGGGTAACCTTTTCCAGGCTTGACCAAAATATTTCCCCGCACGGGTATACAATCAAAAATAGCACCTGGATTTTTGATTGCAACCCGTTCAGTTCAAAAGGCATGCATTGCAGCAACGGCTTAAAAAACAGTTAACGGATTGGCAGGGGCACATTTTGATGATTAAAGTTAATGATCAAATGCGGCAGCATCCCAAAATACCCGATTATGAATGGGCGAGCCGGGATGTCGACAGTTTGAATTTAACCCATACCAGGAAAGACGGCTATCATGTTGGAACTCAAAAATCTCAGGTTCGAAGCGCCTGCCGGGGATGCCGGCAAAGACGCGCCGCCGCTTCGAATGATCATTAACGATATCAGTTTTACCTTCGAAGCCGGAGGATTTTACGCGATTACCGGCCCCAATGGTTCGGGGAAAACCACCATTGCCAAACTGATCATGGGAATTAACGAACTGACTGCCGGCAAAATAATATTTGACGGCCAGGATATCAGCCAAATGACCATCAATGAGAGATCCAGGGCCGGAATCGTTTATGGTTTCCAGAATCCGGCCCGGTTTAAGGGAACTACATTCCGGGACCTCTTGTCTATCGCCGCCGGCACTGATGACGAAAACAAGCTGGTAAAAATCATTGCCCGGGTGGGCATCTGCTCACTGGATTTTCTGGATAAACCCGTCGACAGCAAACTCTCGGGCGGGGAGATCAAAAAAATTGAGCTGGCCACCGTAATTGCCAGAAACCCGCGAGTGGCCATTTACGACGAGCCGGACACGGGGATTGACCTTTGGACCATCGGGCCCATGGTGGAGCTCCTCAAAAAGGAGCAGAAGGAGCACAATACCACAACCATCGTGGTCAGCCATAACAAGGCATTTCTGGAAGTCGCCGACACGCTGCTGCTTTTGAAAGACGGCAGGATTGCCTATAGCGGAAACCTGGAAGGCGCCATGCCCATGCTGGAGGATTTAAGCCTTTGTACGTTCAGCGATGTATGCGAAGGAGAAGGTAATGTTAGATGCTATCGATAAAACCGTCTTAAAGGAAGTCGCCGACCTGGAAGGACTCCCCAAAGGGGCTTACAACATACGCAAAAACGGACAGCTCCTGGGCCGTGAGGTCTCGGCCAACATCAATATCGAGGCCAATGAAAAAGGCGACGGCATTGTAGTTGATATCAAACCCGGCACCGTGGACGAGTCGGTTCATATTCCGGTCATCCTGTCCCAGGCCGGGCTCCATGACGTGGTGTACAACACCTTTATTATCGGCGAAAACGCGGATGTCACCATTGTGGCAGGCTGCGGCATCCACTGCGGCAGCGATGAGTCCGAAGGCCACTCCGGCATCCATGAATTCCGGATCAAATCCGGCGCCCGGGTCAAGTACGTGGAAAAGCATGTGGCCATTGGCGAGGGTACCGGCAAACGCACGTTGAATCCGACCACCAAGGTGTTTATGGAGGAAAACGCGAGCGCGGAAATGGAGCTCACCCAACTGGGCGGCGTTGACGAGGCAAAGCGCTACAATGAGGCAAAAATCGGCGCAGGAAGCGTTTTGCTGATCACCGAACGGGTAATGACCGAAGGCGAACAGAAGGCGGACTCGAAAAACGAAATCGAGCTTTCAGGAACCGGCAGCAAGGCCAATATCGTCTCCCGCTCCGTTTTAAAAGGGGATTCCAGGCAGGATTTCTATGTCAACCTTACCGCAAGGGCTAAATGCTATGGCCATATTGAATGCGACGCCATAATCATGGACAACGGCAACAATCAGACCATCCCGGCGTTAAGGGCCTTACATCCGGATGCCGAACTCACGCACGAAGCCTCCATCGGCAAAATCGCCAATGACCAGCTGATGAAACTCATGAGCCTGGGACTGGCCTATGATGAGGCCGTAAATAAAATTATCCAGGGTTTTCTGAAGTAGGCACGGCCTCAGCAAAAGGCCATTCTAAGCCGTCGCAGCAGAAGCCACGCAATAGGCGCTCCACTCTCTGCTCGTCGACAGGCCGTCCCTGTTTGCAACCGCCTTCAAATTGATTTTCATTTAAGTATTTACATACAAGTCGAAGCTTGTTATTCAAATAAGCCATATTGGCTGAAAAAAAGGATAAAGACAATGAATGAAGCTGGTAAAGTGGTGGTGATCGGCTGTTCCGGGGCCGGTGCCCTGGCGGCACGGACTCTCAAAAAATACGAGCCGGAGATAGACGTAACCCTAATCAGGGAACAGGTGGAACCGGGTCTCTTAACCCGCTGCGCCACCCCTTATATCTGTTCTGGAAAGGTGCTGACCGATCCGTCATATAAGAAGGACCGCATTTTCATTGAACAAAATATCAATCTGGTGAATATCCAGGCTGAACGTATTGATCGAAATAACAAACAGGTTACCACTGCCGACGGAAAAACATATGCATACGATAACCTGGTTCTGGCTACCGGCGCCAGACAGGTGATACCGCCTGTCTCCGGCATTGATTTGCCCGGAGTCTTTTCGCTTCGCACAGCCGCTGACGCAAACGAGATCTTACACTGGCTGAACGTCGAACGCGTCGAGAAGGCCACAATCGTCGGGGGAGGGGCAATCGGCCTGGAGATCGCCTATCTGCTGCTTCAACAGGGTGTGAAGATTACCCTTGTGGAAATGCTTGATCATGTACTGAACAGGGCCCTGGATCCGGACATGAGCGGAGAGGTGGAAGCCTATATGAAAGAGATGGGTGTTGATCTCCGGTTGACGGAAAAACTCCAGGCCATAAAAGGCAACGGCAAGACCCGGGAGGTCACCCTGTCATCGGGCGAAGCGGTTGAGACCGGAATGGTTATTGTTTCTGCCGGCGTCAAGCCCCGCAGCGAGCTGGCCGAGCAAGCGGGACTGGCAATGGGCGAACTGGGACTGAAGGTCAACCAATATCTTCAGACTTCCGACCCG
>JAGYOT010000027.1 GCA_018399455.1 Desulfobacterales bacterium | reverse complement strand
TTTCCCTGGAAAATTTGATTTTAACAAATATTCCCGGAATCACGGCGGCCAGCAGGATAAGCGGCACCGTCCAGTGAAAATAGAGGAGCAATCCGATGACCGCCGTTAATGAAACCCCCTCACGTCCGATATTCACCAGGCTGTTTACGATTTTTGCGGGGCGCTGCGGCCCCTCCATCTGAGCCCGGTGAAGGGTGTCGAAGTAGGCCGGGTTCTCATAGAACTCAAGATCCAGGGTAAGGGACTTGCTGTGGAGCAGGTCATAGACATAGTCCGAGACTTTAAGGGAAAGGGTCTCATTGGCGAAATCCGCGATTTGCTGGCAGCCGCTTCTCAGCAGGCTGATGCCGCCGGCAATGGCGACCAGGGTCAGGATCCAGGAAAGGCGCGCGCTGTCCGGCGATGGTATGGCCCTGTCAGCCTCATCAACAATGAGTTTGACCATGTAAAGTACAGCCAAGGGAAACAGTCCCTGGATAAAGACAAGAATGCCCGAAAAAAGGGCGGCGGCCGGCGAGGCGCGCCAAACGAAAGCCAGGGTCCTATTGAGCTGAAGGGCGTGTGTTAGTTTTTCCCGGATGGTGTTAGGTTTCTGCATGTAGGCTTATATAGCGCATAAGGGGGATTGATTCAAGGTTTGGGAGAGGGGACAGATTTCAAATCTGTCCCCAAAGGCGAGAGTAGGGGGACAGGCTAAAGCCTGTCCCCGGGAGATGCGAAAGGCGAAAGGTAGGGGGGATGCTTAAGTCTGTCCCCGGGTGCGCTGGAGGCTGCGGAGGGGGCTGTGTAAGTATTTGGCGGACGTCGATGTAGTAAAAAAATAAAGATTGACGAGCGGTTTTTGTTGCTGATATTCAATAAAGGTTAAAGTCAATTGTCAGATTTTAGGAATGTTTCTTGAAAAAACGGAGTTGTTCACGATTCAGTGTTCCCGGAGCCACCCTGCGCTATAAAAAGAGAAGTAAGATTTTCGGAAAAGGGCGTTTTGACGGCGATTATTATCCGGTTCTGGATATCAGCCGCGGGGGTGCCAAATTTGTCTGCAATCACCGGGTCAGGCCGGGAACGCCTATTGTTCTAAGGCTTGAAATTCCGGACCTTGGCGAGGCAATAGAAATTTTGGGCGCAATCCGCTGGGCCAACAGGAATCAGGGGAGAAGCTACAGGTTCCAGGTGGGTATTGCATTTAATCCTTACGGGCAAAAGAAGAAAGAGAATCCACCCGGAGTGTTGGAAAAGCTGAAGGCATTAGAGTTGGCCTACACGGATACCGATGCATCTGCAATTAACTGATTAATAAATAAATACGATCCTTTCAGGCTAAAGGAGAAGACAATTAGAAAAAGATTGTTGTGTTTAGCTTTTACGTTCCTTGTCTTCTGTTTTTTTTCTGCAGCAACCGTTGTGGTGGCAGGGAATGACTGGGAAAAATTATTTATGGAGGGACTTGAGAAAGCCCAGCAGGCTGAAGGCGTGGAAAAGGAAAAGGCGCTCGAAGAGGCTATCAGGGGGGCCATGAACCAGGGGGCGGACGCCTGTCAGTGCATGAAAACCGCGCTTTTGTTTGATTTTATTCCGTATTTGGTTTTGAGAGATATTTACAGCTATGGCAGCATTGAAATTGATGAGCTGTGCATGTGCGGGACTGAAGAGGGAATCCTGAAAGAGGTGATCGCCAAGGCGGCCGTTGATGCCGCCGGCCCGAACGGTGAGAAGATTTACTCCGGTGATCAGGTTAAGCAGTCCCAGTGCCTGCAGACCGGCCTACCCTATACAGCGACTGCGGCCGACCTGCCGGATGCGCCTGAATTTCCGGATCCGGTGCCCCCGGACTCGGTTTCAAGCCCTTAAGCCCATGTTCATTAAATGTTCTTCTGCTATATCGATTGCATGCGCTTTTCAGTGAAAAGATGATCGGACTTTAGTGTAAAACGAGAAGACAAAAGCCGAATGAGAATTCGATGCTTGGTATATTTGATTGTTGCCAGTTTTTCCTGTGGTTTTTTTATTTGTCAATCCCTATCTGCTATGAACATTCCTGAAGGCCAGGCCTTCACCACGGCAGTGGATTCCGGCCGGATTCCCGCCGGACAGCCGGATACCGGCTCAGCCGGTGAAGGGGCGATCGGGGCGGAGGTGTTTGGCAGAGAAGGCGGCTACCTGCATCCGTTTCTTTTTCTTGAGAGCAAATACACGGACAACCTGTACTATACCGACACCGGCGAGGTGGACGACTACATCCTTAGCGCCGCTTCCGGCCTGTGGCTGGCGATTCCGGGCAACCGGGAGCAGCTCTTGAAAATGCAGACATCCAATACCTCTCCCGGCGGCCTTCAGGTCAGCCGCATGACGCCGGAATCCAATCGGCGAATGCAGACCTACCTGATGTATGCCCCGGAGTTCGTCAAGTTTATCGACGAATCCGACAATGACCATGTCGCCCATCGGGCGGAGGGGCTTTTCCAGTATAATTTTGACATGGGCCTTTCTGTTGATTTTGTCGACCAGTTCAACAACCGCCATGAAATCAACAATAATGCGTCCGGAAACCTTGATGAATACTATGACAACCTGGCCAACCTGATCGCGACCTACCAGCCTTCGGAAAAGTTCAAATTCCGGGTCGATTATTCCAATTACTGGCTGGAATATGATGAGGATGCCAATGAATTCCGGGACCGGACAGACAACAGTGTCGCGGGCTATGTGTTCTACCGGCTCCAGCCGAAGACCTCGGTTTTTGTCAATTATGAATATGCCGATATCGACTATGACCAGAGCGACGCATTTGATAATGAGGAGTACCGCTACTACGTTGGTGTGGACTGGGACATCACCGCCAAAAGCCGGGGCCGGGCCAAGGTCGGCTACATTGAAAAGGAGTTTGACGACAACCGCCTGGGCGAGGAGGACGGGTTTTCCGTAGAGGTCCAGACCCAGCATAATTTTACGCCCAAGCAGGCGGCCAGCCTGAACCTGTACCGCAGCTTCCGGGAGTCGTCCATAGACGCGGCCTATACCGTTCTCACGACAGGTGCGGATCTCTCGTTTCTCCAGCGGTTTTCCCAGAAATGGTCAGCCTCTTTGAACGCCCTGGTCTACCGGGATGAGTTTGAGGGCGAATTTGCCGCAGGCGGCGAAATCCATGAGCGCGAGGATGATACCATCCGGGTCGGTCCGGCCTTGATATTTGAACCTAGAGACTGGGGCAAGGTTGAGCTCGGGTATTACTATTCCTACCGCGACTCCAACTTCAGCATTTATGATTTTGAGAACCATACCGTTTATCTTTGTGTGGAGCTTGCGCTTTAAATTTTCAGTTTTCAGTGTTAAGTGTTAAGTCAGATGGTGGTTTGGGTGTAGCCCTTAACCCTTAACGCTTGCCCCTGAACCCGGCCAGCAGTCAAACGTGCCGCTTCTGCGGTATATCAAGCGGTTTTTAGATAAGGACGTCAATTAAGCGCATATGAACCCGAAAATTGTTTTTCTGATGGCTGTGCTCTTCAGCCTTCTTCTCTTTCACCCGCCGCCGGCGCTTGCCGGCGAGTATACGGTCGGCGACGGGGATGTACTGAAAATTAATGTCTACGAAAACGAGGACCTGAGTACAACCGTCCGCGTGAGTGCCGATGAAACAATCCGGGTGCCGCTTCTGGGCGAGGTGTCGGTAAAGGATTTAACGGTTTCGGAAGTGGCCTTTATGCTGGAAGACCGGTTTGCAGACGGCTACCTTGTCAGCCCCCAGGTGGATGTCTTCATCAAGGAGTACCGGAGTAAAAACGCCATTATCCTTGGCCAGATCAACCGGCCCGGCCAGTATGAACTGCGGGGCCCTATTACCTTTCTCGAATTTGTCTCCAAGGCGGGCGGATTCACCAAGGATGCCGGCAGCAAGGCGACGATCAAGCGCGGAAATCCCGAGGAGCCCGGAAAGGATAAGATCGTCATTGATCTTAACCAGCTGATTAAGGAGGGCGAGGCCTCCCTTAATATCATGATCCGGGATGGAGACAACATCTATATCGCCAAGGCCGATACGTATTATATCACCGGAGAGGTGACAGAGCCGGGAGCCTACCAGCTGGAGCCGGGAATGACGGTAATAAAAGCGATTGCCCAGGCCGAGGGCTTCACGGAAATCGCCCAGAAGAAAAAAATCCGGATTATCCGCGAGATCAACGGGGAAAAAGAGGTCCTCGAGGATGTGAGCATGGATGAGAGGGTTTTGGCCGAGGATGTCATTGTTGTACCGGAGAGTTTCTTTTAAATGACCGAAGACCATATTCCAATGCGTGATTCCCGGAGGATGGAAAGGGAAATTCATCTCCGCGACTATTTTCGTGTGCTCTCCCGCCGGAAAAGCACGGTGGCCACGTTTTTCGTGGTGACCCTGATTGTTACGGTGATTGCCACGTTTACCAACCGCTCCAAGCCCGTTTACCAAGCCTCAGCCAAGGCGGTGATCGAGAAAAACGTGGCCTACTCCCTGACCGGCCGCCGATATGAAGGCTATACGGGCTATGATCCCGAGTTTCTCCAGACTCAGACCCAGATCATTAAAAGCGAGGGCGTGGCGGAGAAGGTCGTGGATGCCATCGGCGCCGAGGTCATGTATGAAGCGTATTTCCTGGAGGGAAAAGAGGTAGAGACCTCTATTGCCCAATCCATCCGGCAGTGGATGGCAGAGGCCTGGCAGGGTTTCAAGGAGACCATCGGTATCAAGGCGCTTTTATCCGAGAGTCCGGCAGCGCCCGAGGGGGGGATGGCGCCCGGCGGGATGCGCAAGCCGCCGACTATGGCCGAAATCATGCAGTCCATCATTCGCACCGGCATCACGGTAAAACCGATTGAACAAACCAAGGTGGTGTCCATCAGCTTTACCTGCCCCAATCCCGTGCTGGCCAAACGCATTGCCAACTCGGTGGCCCAGGCCTATATTGATCAGCTGCTGGATATGCGCATGGAAACCGCCGGCTACAGCATTGACTGGATGAAAAAGAAAGCGGACCTGCAGCGCGAAAAACTGGAGGCATCCGAGCAGGCGCTCCATGAATACAAGAAAAAGCACAATATCGTGACCATCGAGGACCGGCTGGCCATCCTTCCCGAGCGCCTGGCCGAATTTTCCGACAAGCTGACCAAGGCCGAGGCCCGGCGCAAGGAACTGGAAACCATTTACAACCAGGTCAAGGGCAAAAGCGACGAGGCGCTGGAGACCATCTCGGTCATTGCCGAAGACGCGTCGGTGGACGCGATCAATCAGCGGATACTTGAAGCCGAGCAGAAGATCTCCGAGCTATCCAAGAAATACGGGCCGAAGCACCCCCGGATGATCGCGGCCAGAAATGAGCTCTCGCAGCTGGCGGCGAAGAAACACCGGGAGCTTCAAAAGGCGGTCAAGACCCTTGAAAACGAGTACCAGCTGGCAAAAAACCAGGAGGACAAGCTCCGGGAGATGCTGGAGCAGACCAAGTTCGACACCGCGCGGCTCAATGAGAAATCCATCCAGCTGAGGATTCTCAAGCGCAAGGTGGAGACCAACAAGTATCTTTATGACGCTCTGGTCAAGCGGATGGAGGAGAAAGGGCTGACCGAGAAAACCCAGCTGGTGAACGTGTGGGTTATTGAAAAGGCGAAACTGCCGGAGATGCCGCTTCCCCAAGGCAAGAAGCGCAATGTGCTGCTGGCCGTTATTCTGGGGCTGTTCGGCGGGGTGGGCCTTGCCTTTTTCTTTGAATACCTGGATAACACCGCCAAGTCCCCCGAGGATATTGAAGATCGCTTTGATGTGCCCGTCATCGGCACCATCAATAAATTCAAGGACAAGGAACAAACCCTTGTCGACAAGGTCATGGAGCAGGAGGGATCGATTATTTCCGAGGATTTCAGGACGCTTCGGACCTCCATTCTCCTATCGGCCGCGGACCATCCCCCCCGGAGCCTGCTGGTGACCAGCATGGGGACCCGGGAGGGCAAATCCTCCGTTTCCTCCGGCCTGGCGGTTTCCATGGCGAGAAACGGGCTGCGGGTGCTTCTGATCGATGCAGATATGCGGCGGCCCCAGCTGCACAAATATTTCAAACTCTCAAACGAGTCGGGATTGAGTTCCTATCTGGCGGGCACGGCGAGGAAGGACATGATTCACCAGGGCGTGATCGAAAACCTGGATGTCATTTCCTGCGGTCCTGTGCCGCCCAACCCGTCAGAGCTTTTGTCCGCTGAGCGCACCAGCCTTCTGCTTCAGAAATCCAGGGAGCTCTATAACATAATCATCCTGGATTCGCCGCCCCTGGCGGTAGCGGATGCCATTATCCTGAGCAAAAGCGTCGACGGGGTGCTGCTTCTGGCTGCGGCCGGCGAGACCCGTTATGAGATGCTGGAAAAGGGGATTAAGCAGCTCCGCGAGGTCTCGGCGAAAATATCCGGCATCGTCATGAACAAGTTTGATGCGAAAAAAGGCGGGTATTACTATAGTTACGGCGACTACTACTATTACTCCTCGTCGGAAGGCTAATGGCGGCAACCCAAAGCTCCGAACAAAGCTCCAACCGGACCTCCAAGCAGACGGCCAAGCGCTTGTTTTTTTTCGCACTGGTTTTTCCCCCCCTGGCCTTTGGAACGGTTGAGCCCTGGTCCTACGCGGTAATGGAAATTGCCGTTGCAGGGGCGCTGCTGGTCTGTCTGGTCCGGGGAATGGCAGACAACCGGCCGGTCTCTGAAGTGCCCGGCCTTTTTTTTGTTGTTCTGATGCTCGGCTGGGTGCTCTTTCAGCTGGTCCCGCTGCCCCCCGATCTGGTCAGGATTCTTTCCCCGGCGGCCTTTAACGCCCACCAGAATGCCGTCCCTGGCGGAGAAAGCCATCTGTGGATGACGCTCTCCGTCCATCCCCGGGCAACGCTTGCCGAATTTTTCCGCTACGCCACATATGCCGCCATTTACATATTGACCGTTCAGCTTTTGGCGAACCGGGACGTGCTGCGCCAGACCGTTTTTGCGGTGACGGTCTTCGGCGCGCTTCTGGCCTTCTCTTCGATCCTGCAGCTTTATTTGACAATGGATATGGCTCTTTGGGTTCGCCATGTCCCTGTCAATTCGATGATCGTAGGGCCTTACATCTGCCACAACCATTATGCCGGGCTCATGGCAATGATTTTCCCGGTCGTTCTGGCCCTTTTTCTTTTTCTCAAGCCGCGGATCCGCAATACGTCAATTTTAAAAGGGATAAAGGAGGTCGTCAGCCAGGAGAAGGCCAATATCCATATCCTCGTTGGCACCGCCGCTCTTTTAATCGTTGTATCGATTGTTTTAAGCCTTTCCCGCGGCGGCATGATCAGCACCTGCCTGGCGCTTCTGGTATTTACGGCGCTTTTATTAAAAAAACGCATCAGCCGGACAAGCCGGCTGCTTATCACGCTTATCGTCATACTGGCCTGCCTTTGTGTGTCCTGGTTCGGCTGGGAGCCCATAATAGAGCGTTTCAGCGAGCTGAAAAACAAAACGGGCGCTATTGAGAACAGCCGGCTGGACTACTGGAAGGACTCGGTCCGTATCATCCGGGCCTATCCCTTCACCGGTTCGGGCTTCGGTACCTTTAAGGATATCTATCATTCCTATCAGAGCATTGGCGAGAATCATTACGTGGATCATGCCCACAACGACTATCTGGAGCTTCTGGCCGAGGGTGGCGCCATCGGTTTTCTACTCTTTGCGGCGTTTCTGGCGGCCTGGCTGATTAAATCCTACCGTACGTTCAAGACACGTCGGGATCCCTATTCGATCTACATCTATATCGGGAGCCTTGCCGGAGTGTCGGCGATGATCTGTCACAGCGTGTCGGATTTTAACATGCAGATCGGAGCCAACGGGCTCTGGTTTTTTTTTCTTCTGGGGCTTGCCGTTTCCGCGGCCAACACGCGGATGCAGCTGCCGGAGCCGGCCACCAAGCTGGCGGCCATCAATGATAAACGCGGGCGGAACCTCCTTCTGGTCTTCAGCGGGGCACTTTTTGTCGCCGTCCTGGTCTTCAGCGGGATTAATCTGGCGGGAAGCTTCTATTATACCCATATCGCGGATTACCAGATGGATCTTGACACGCCGGATGCCGACCTGAAAAAAATTCGTTCCATCGCCTCTCTTGCGGCCCGGTTTGATCCCCGCAATGCCGCTTATGTGTATGCCGCGGCGGATGCCTCATGGCTGCTTTCGGATCGGGAGGCAGCGGAAGCCGGGTTTCTGCGGGCCATCCGCCTGAACCCGGTAAAAGCGCTCTACTACAAGCGATACGGTCTTTTTCTGACCCAGGCCGGAGAAACGGACCGGGCGGAGCGGATGCTTGAGCTGAGCGTCCGCTACGATCCGGTTCGTTCGGACAACGCGCTGGAATACGGGGCGCTGCTGATTTCGCAGGGAAAAAAAGAAGAGGGCGCCAGGCAGCTCAGGCGCGCCATTGAACTCAATAAGGACACCATCCGCTATGCGCTGGGCACCATGGCGGTGGCGGGCTTTACGATTGAGGAAATGCGCCGTGCCATGCCGGATCTACCGGCCGCGGCCGTTGCGTTCGGGAAGTTTCTCGACAGTGCGGGCGAGCCGGAGGCGGCTGAAAACAGCTACCGGCATGCTCTCGATTTGATGGCGGCCGGCCGCGGTTTCAGACACTCCGACATTTACCGGATCTACCGGTTTTTCAAAAACCAGGGCCGGACCCAGGCGGCCATGGAAGTGATGCAGCGGGCCGAGGCCTTGCTGCCCCGGGATGCCGGGATAAAAATCATGCTGGGCGATCTTTACAAGGCCCAGGGGATCTTTTATAAAGCGAAGGCCAAATACGAAGCCGCGCTTTTGATTGAGCCGGGCAACGAGAGGGCGATAAAACGAATTAAAGAATTATCGAATTGAGGGATTAGTCGGTGATGTGTTTTTCCGCGTACTGGGCCATGACTTCGTGGATTTTCGGGGGCGGGGAAATCTTGAAGTAGTTTTCTGCCACGACATGGCCGATTTCATGGGCCACCACGCGGAGGCGGGCCTTTCTGGCGGAATAGAAGACCGTGTTTCGCGTTGGCGCATAGAAGGCAATGTAGTTGACGTCCATTCCGTAAAGCTGTTTGAAATCCTTTTGAACCGCCTCTTTTGAAGGGTGGATCACCACCCTGAACTTCAGGGTTGGCGGATGCATGTCCAGCACCAGCATGACCTTCTGCACAATATAGTCCAGCTTGTTGCCGACCTCCTCTTCCAGGGTCTCGCCCGGCTGCACCTGGTGTTTCAGCCGGCCCATGTAAAGCTCGTGGTTGAATTCCCTGAGCGCTTCCGGGCTCTGGTATTCGATGGTTGCAAACCGGCTTGCGATTTCAAAACCGTGGCAGGGAAGAATGGCGGCTGCTATTGCGGCCGGTATAACGAGGACCCACCGGATACCTCGCCATAAGCTGATGCGAAGGCGGCGCTTCATCCACAGACAATCCTGAAAAATTTACTGCCGTCTGAAGGTAAACCCATTGATCAGGGCATCGATCTGCAGGCATTTTTCCCTGATTTTACCGGAGGCGGCGTCCTCCCCCGCCTCATCCATACCTGCCGCCAGGCCGTCAATTTCATGGCTGAGCGTTTCCAGGGCGGTGAGCCGTTTTGCGAGCATGGCGTTAAAGGCGTTTAGCTGCTCGGCGATGGTTTTTCCTTCGTCTTTTTTTCGCAGATGGATACTTCCGGAAATATCCCCGTCCTTCATGGCCTCCAGGCTTTTTTCAAACCGGTAAAAGGGACCGGCTACCCGGTGGGTCAGGAAAAGGGTAATCAACGCAATGATCAGGCCGCCGATAACAATGAAAAACCACTGGGTGCTGAATAGCTTTTCCAGCAGAATTTCGGGGGTGGTACCGAGCTTGAGGTGATAGTTGTCGTAGACGATGGACAGGGTGCTGGAGGAGAACAGGCTAAAGATCAGAGAAAACAGCACACTCCCGGCCAGTACCAGGAGAAAATAGTTAAATATGCTTTTTCCCTGAAACTCCTTGTTGATGAAATAGTGTCGCCGTCGGATTCGCTGCGGGCTCATTTTTGTCTCCAGATACGGGCGTTGGCCCTTAATTCTTCGGTCCAGCGGTCATAGAGCCGCTCCTTTTTCTGATCCCTGATGAAAGTCCGGATGGCCCCGGCGTCCATATCCGGCGGGAAGGCCCGGATGCCGGCTGGCTGCTCCTGTTTTTCGATTTTCTCCAACGTATAGACCACCACGCCCTGCCGGGTCTCCCGGGGTTTTGAGGATTCGCCGGGAGCCAGGCTTAAGGCGATAAACTTGAGATTGTCCGAGAGAAATTCAAACCGGACGGCAAGGGGTTCGG
>JAGYOT010000269.1 GCA_018399455.1 Desulfobacterales bacterium | reverse complement strand
ACGCATTGACCGCAGGCGTTCCTGTGGTTATTGCCTGGTAGGCGGTTTCTATGGAGGCAGAATTCAGGATAATGACATCGGTCTGCCGCTCTGCCATTGCTGCGATTTCCGCGGCGGCCATATAAGCAGGGGCGGAATTTATGAGCGGATCCTGTTTGTAAAGGCGTCGGTCCAAGAGAAAGGCCAGGTCAATATCGGAGTTTTTTTTGAATTTTTCCGGCCGCAGGACCGATCCGAAAAGATATGCGGCGACAATGGTTTTCCGGGCGTCCCCGGATTTTGAAATATAGCTGAGGAGATGGTGTTGAACCGATTCGGCCAGGCTTTTATCCCCACTAGTTTCTGAATTTTTGCCCATTGGATCTCTTTTCTGGTTGGATTGAGCGGATTTTGCCTTTCAGATTAGGGCAAAATACCTGCCAGGTCAATCAGGAACTCGGCTTTAAACAGATGGGAATGTCCTCG
Organism: Desulfobacterales bacterium; assembly: GCA_018399455.1. Lineage (GTDB taxonomy): Bacteria > Desulfobacterota > Desulfobacteria > Desulfobacterales > Desulfosalsimonadaceae > M55B175. The sequence continues at coordinate 3,482 of JAGYOT010000269.1, read as the reverse complement.
GGCGGTCAAGGCGAAACACCGGAGGCGGCTCCTTTTTGCCGCTTATCTACGAAATTCCTTATGGAGCTTGTAACCCGTAAATAAAGGAAAAGGGGACTGGATCGTCAATTTACTTCCCGCATCCGTAACAGACCGGTTCAAGCCGGCTGTTGAAATGAATATGAGAAACGGGTTTTTTGCAGATGGTGCAGGACGGGGGGTCGATTTTTCGGGTTACGGGATTGTAGGTCAGGAACAACTGTCGTGTCTGCCGTCCGACGGACAGAGTGCATGCGATTTTTTTGACCGGGGTCCGGATCTGCATTAATGCTGTGGGCTGAAGACGGACTTTGATGCTGTACTTTTTAAACAGGTCATCGGTTTTCGAGGCCAACTCCGAGGGAATTGCGTCAATTTTGCTTTGGCGGTCGCTTTTTGCGTTTTCTGATAAACCGGGCTTTTCAAGACTTTTTCGCATCTCCCGATCCAGGCTCCGGTAATACTCGTTGAGGTTGGCAACATCGCGCTTAAACCGCCGGTTCATGCTCCGGCGAAAGGGCTCCAGCTGATCCCGGAGAAGCTGGTGGGCTGTCCGCTCCACCGCATCGCTCAGCAGGGCCGCTGTTTCGGATGCTCCGGCATCAGGCTTAAAAAAAGTTCTGATACAGGCGGCTGTATTCAGCGCTTGGGCCATTTCCGGCACAAAGTCGCCCGTACCTGCCCGGAATGCGGCGGTCAACAGCCCTTCTTTCTGTTCATCGCTCTGGGCGGTGTACCGGCATGCCACCAGATAATAGTCGGTAATGGCTTCAGCAATGGTTTCAATGGATGCCACGGCCCCGTAAAACGTGAGTTCTTCGTCGACCAGCCGCTGAAACCCCCCGCTTTTGACATAATCGAACTCAAGCCGGCAGCCCGCCAGGGGAATTTTTTCAAGGGCCCCGCTGATCATGCTCTCCAGAAGAGGCGTGCCATAAGCAACAGCATAATGCTTATGGCTGTCTGCTATCTTCTCATTGTTCCCGCAAATCCGGATATCCTCGGGTACATCCAGAAGGAGGCGCAGTTTCTCCGGTAAGAGCGCTTCCATGTCCGGGCCGTTTTTTTCCACGGCCGCGCCCCCGAGTTCCAAAAACCGTTGCGCAAAATCAAGAGGATCTGTTTCTGCCTCAGATTTCATAGTTTTCCCCAAACAGTTTCTCATCCAGGGTTTTTGTCTTTTCGTAGCCTGTCCGGCATCGTTTCAGTCGGGTTCCAAGCTTTTCAAAGGATTCCTTCCGCTCGTTTTCGGAGACCGCATTGACCCAAAGATCGTAGACCATGTCGGCAAAGTCCTGCTCGCCCCGCATACGGCCAATAATCATATCGATTTCGCCGATTACCATTTCAAACATGTTGATTTTACGGTCCAGAATGTCAAGAATGGATTCTTCGACCGTTCCGGCGGCGCAAAGGTTATAAATCATGACCTCACGGGTCTGGCCAATACGGTGGATGCGACCGATACGCTGCTCGATGCGCATGGGGTTCCACGGCAGATCATAGTTGATCATTCGGCGGCAGAACTGGAGGTTCCGGCCTTCACCGCCGAGTTCCGTGGTCACCAGCACGTTGCTTTCAGTTTTGAATTTTTTGATTTCCCGGTCTTTTTCCGCGTTGGGCATCTGTCCGTGAAACAGGCTGTGAGTGACGTTATGCCATGCCAGCACGTCCGATAAATGATCCAGGGTGGCACGATATTTTACAAAAATGATAACCTTTTCATTGGCCGCTTGAATCAGTTGCAGGGTTATTTTGTTTTTACCCGTATCGTCCATGGATCGGGCCAGGTTGCGGATGGCCAGGATTTCCTTTTGCTGACGGTTTAACAGCTCGAGCTTGCCCGCCAGCCCGGACAGCGTCTTTTCCACTGCCGCGGGCGAGGAGCCGGCCTCAGCCAACAGGTGTTTTAATATCATCCGGTTGCTGGTGCCGTTGGATGCATTGATATCCTGGACCAGACCGGTAACCCGGCGGTAAAGTTCAATTTCCGGATCAGTCGGCTCCGTGTTGATGGTTTCGGCAAACCGGGGTGGAATCTGTATATTGGCTACAGCCCGGGTGTTGCGGATCATCACCTGGTCGAGAAGCTCCTTTAACTGCGTGCGGTTTTTGGGGTCCGTGGGATCGCCCCGGGTCATGAATGCTTCTTTGAAGGCCGAGGCGGTTTTGAGCTGGCCGGGCTTGAGCAGGGTGATCAGGTTGTAGAGTTCCATCAGGTTGTTTTCCACCGGCGTGGCGGTGAGCATCAGGAGGAAGCGTTTTTTCAGGGAATTTAAGAGCTTCCAGTTAAGGGTGTTTCGATTTTTGAAATGATGGGCTTCGTCGGCAATGACAAGATCCCACTCCCGGCCGGTCACGGCGGAAAAATTTTTTTTGGATTTGGCGATATTGACAGAGGCAACGATCCGGGGATGCTGCCAGAAAGACTCGCCCGTTGCCCGAAAATCCCGGTCATCTGTGGACAAAAAATCCAAGCTGAATTTGGTGCTCAGTTCCTCCTTCCACTGGCTAACAAGGGGTGTAGGCGTCAGGATCAAAATACTTGAGGCCATCCGGCGCATCAGGTATTCCTTAAGCACCATGCAGGCTTCAATGGTTTTGCCCATTCCAACCTCGTCTGCAAGCAGGGCCCGGCCCCGGAACGTTTTGAGGATTTTTCGGGCGGTTTCCTCCTGGTAGGTCAGGGATGTGATTCCCTGGAGAGTATTCAAACACAGCAGTTGATCAAAGGTTTCCCTGAACCGAAGCTGCAGCGCATCCATGACAAGATCATATTCGTCCGCCGCAGCCGGACAGGCCCTGGCAAGAGCGTTTGCAATGCTGTTTTCCGCTATATCAAGGCGAACTTCAACATCCGGGGAAGGTTCTTTTAGTGCCGGCTGTGCTGCTTCCGGTTGGACAGATTCTTTCGGCTTCTCAGGTTCTGATGGCTTTTGCGTTAGGGGCTTATCCGTATCCCCGCCAGAGCCGGACGCGGTACTTCTGGACGGAGGCTCCAAACGGGATTTTTCTTCGCGGGGCAGGGCTTTCCGCGCCCGGGTGGGCGGAATCTCTTTGGTGTGCAGCAGGGCCGACGTGTATTCAATGATTTCAAGAAGGTGTTTTTCAAACGGTTTTCGTTTTTGAAGGGCCAGGTTTTTTCTCCGGGCATAAGTGTCTTCCGCGATTTGTCTGGCCTTTTGCAACTCGCCGAAATGGATCAGATTCGAGCACAGCACTAAAATGGTCTCATTTTCTTGCGGCGTATTGGCAAGCAATCCCCGGTCATAGAGCTGAAGCAAGCCGTCCCGGATCAGCTCGTTTTTATCGATGCTGCTGCCGAGGTGGACGAGTTCAAACAGGGCATCCCGGTTGTCAGGGTCCCGCTTGAGAGCCTTTCTCAGGAAGTTCTCGGCCTTTTGGTAATTCTGTATATCGCAGTAATACAGAGCGTTTTCAAAATAGAAGGCCGCCTTTTCTTT
>JAGYOT010000268.1 GCA_018399455.1 Desulfobacterales bacterium | reverse complement strand
GTCAGACCGGCATTGGCAAGCAAGTCCAGCGCCCCTTTGATTGAATTCAGTGGCGTTCGGACCTCATGGCTCATATCCGCCAAAAACTGATGCTTATCCCTATCCGCTGACTTGATGATTTCATCGGCTGCCTTCTGTCTTGCAACCAGCTTTTGCAGTTGATGATCTTTTTCTTCTCCTTCCGTGATGTCGCGAATAATGCCAAGGGAACCGGTAATGACGTTGCCTTCAAAAATTCCTTTGGCACTGACCTCGCCAAAGGAGACCAGCTGGCCCTCACGATACCCCGGACCTTCCTGTGCATCGGGGATATTAAGTCGAACTCTCAGATTCTGGGTACGGCGAAAACCGGAACGGCGCTCGTTGACAAGTTGGGGCGGACTATCGGGCGGATAAAAGCGATCCGGCGTATCAATCGCCGTTTGCAACGAGTGGGTGTGGTAATCTTCGGCCGCGATAACCTTGGATATATGCTTGCCGGTCAGGGCGTCCGCGTTGAATCCAAGCTTCTCTACCGCTTGATTAATGTATTCAATATAGCCGTTCATATCAATCTTGTATACGATATCCGGCAAATTCTCCAACAACTCCTGATGATTACGGCTTTCCGCATCCAGAAGAATCCTGATTTCCAGTTCATCCCATGCCCGCTGCAAAGCGTTGGCAAGGATATAGGGCGGGATGGGTTTTTCCAGAAAATCCCGGATTCCCGCCCGAATCGCAGAGATAATGATTTCCTTTTCATCATGAGCCGTCACCAGGATAGCGGCAAAAGGCCCCTGGATATGCTTGGCCTGTTCAAAAACCTGCAGGCCGTTGAGATCATCCAGCTCATAGTCGAGCAGCAATAAGTCGAACCTTTCCCGGTGCAACGCTTCAAAGGCTTCCCGGCAACTCCCGCAGACAAGAACATTCGAAAACAGGTCCATTTCCTCAGAAGCTGTCTTAAGCATCAGGCGGGAAACCGGATCATCATCCAGAATCAGCAGCTTGGGTTGATAGTCAGTATAGGGCATTCGAAAATATTGATGGTCAGATTAATAAATGGATTCTCTAACACAAGGTGATATCTTTTGTTCAGTCCGATAAAAGGCTTCCAACCAATCCGCCGCTTTCCTGAACCGAACAAATGCAAAATGTTATCTCTATATTCATTGCCATGCTATTGATGAATTGTCAATTCATTTAATCAGCAATGCCCTGGCGTTTCAGGGCAACCCCGCTCAATCATCAGACCCTTCATAGCGCGCCTGGCCAATATATTGCTGCAGTCCCAAAAACCCGGACTATTCACATGAAATCTTCTTTGCGGCTGAGCGATTATATAGTGTATTTTATATATTGTTTAAACTTAAATAATTGAGAGCCGGAACGATTGCCTTTTATCCGATACGAGGCATCTTCCTGCCCCGTCATTGGAACCTTGTTTTAAAAAGGAGTGTGCAACGATTACGCCGACCTGGCGAGCTCCACCAAAAAGCTTTATTACCGCCATCAGGACTATGGGTACCATGAGGTGATATTTGGAAAAGATCCCATGGTGATAATCACCAATGATAAGGTAAATGTGGATTCTCTCGCATCTGAACAAATCCGGTGTCACCAAGGGCAAGCCCAAAGGCGCTCCCAAGGCGTTCATTGATTTTGTCAACATTACCCGGGGCCACAACCTTGGTATCTCCGGTAACAATCTGAACCCCGGCCGCTTCAGCGGCCCGACCCATGGACGCGAGGATTCGCCGGAGATCCGCCTTTGGAAATCCGGCCTCAATGATCAGTCCGGTGCTCAAAAACAGAGGCCGGGCGCCGCATATGGCCACATCATTGACGGTGCCGTTAACGGCGAGATCACCAATATTGCCGCCCGGGAAAAAGATAGGATCCACCACAATAGACGATCCTTATATCCTTGCCCGAAGCCTGCTCCTTCTGAAGCGATTAAAGTGTTCCCGGTACGCGGATCAGATCCCCAAAAGTAGCAACAATGGTGTTTGTTTTTCCTGCCAGGGCAATGGCGGTATCAATTTCAGGCTGATCCGTAACGCATACCGGACAGCAGGGATATCATTTCAGGCAGAACAGTTCGGATACCATTTCTGAAAATGGAGACGGTATGGGTGCCGCAAACCTCCATTATTCGGATGCGGCGTTGACTGAACGCATCAATCTGTTGAATAATTCGCCGGGAAAGATCACGGTCCCTGTATTCCTCAACATGTTTCATCAGAATGCGCGTCAATCCCCTCTCAAAAAATCCCAAATAGAACCGGTCCCGGCTCCCTGACCTGAATAGTGTTCTCAAATTAACACAGAATTCAGAATGATGAAACCATAAAATTCGGTAGAGCCCGGCGCCTGATGCTTTTCCAAACCGTTCAATGTCTGCCTAACCGGGCTGCAGCGACTATGGCCTGGCCGAGTGAGACGCTGCCGTCATTTACAGGCGTCAGGCTATGGGTATAAACAGAAAATCCCTTGCGCGAAAGACCTTCAATCAGGCCTTTAAGAAGAATGGCATTCTGGAAGGCTCCCCCGCTCAAAACAACCCTGTTCAGACCGGTTTCATATCGAATCCGGCCGCATAGTTCGGCATAGGTCTGAATAAGACTCAGATGGAACCGGGTGCTGATCGCCGCCACGGAAACCCCGTTCTGCATGTCCCTGATAATTCCGGAAATAATCGAAACAACGGATATTTCACAGACGGGCCCGGTGATCAGTGCAACATTATAAAGATTTGGATTTTTTAAATAATTCGTCTCTTCTTCAGCATTTGTTTCAAGGGCCATGGCAGCCTGACCTTCAAAATTCGCGTAATGACGAAGGCCCAGAATCGAGGCGACCCCGTCAAACAGCCGACCCAGACTTGATGTCATCGGTGAATTGATTCCCTTTTTCGCCATATCCCGAATAATCCGGATTTTATCCTCTTTAATCGCATCAAAAAGCGGCAGATCCAGACGTTCAAATTCATCGCCATAGGCAGCGAGCAGATAACTGATGCCCATTCGCCAAGGCTCACGGACAGCAGCTTCTCCCCCGGGCATAGGCACGTACGAGAGATGGGCAAGCCGGGTGAAATCGGAAAGCCCTGCAATAAGGACTTCGCCGCCCCATATACAGCCGTCGGTCCCGTATCCGGTACCGTCAAAAGACAAGCCAATGACCTCCCCTTCTAGGCCGTTTTCCGCCATGCCGGCCACGATGTGAGCGTGATGGTGCTGGACCGGCACCCGGGCCACGCCGGTCTGTTCCAGGGCATAGCGGGTGCTAAGGTAATCGGGATGCATGTCATGCGCAATGACTTCCGGAGAAATATCGAGGATGCGCTTCATGTGGGAGACGGTATGCCTGAAAAACTCAAAGGCCCCCGGATTTTCCAGATCCCCGATATGCTGGCTGATAAAAGCCTGTCTGCCCTTTGTCAGGCAAACCGTATTTTTGAGTTCAGCCCCGCAGCCAAGAATTGGGGGAAGCTCATGCCTGAGGATAAGTGGCATGGGGACGTAGCCGCGGGAACGACGGATAATCCGGGGGGCGCCGGCAAGGTGCCGGACAATCGAATCGTCGCTTCGCAGATAAATGTCCCGATTGTGAACCAAAAAATAATCAGCAATTCCGGAAAGCCGGTCAAAGGTTTCCTCATTGGAAACAACGATGGGTTCCTCGCTTAAATTGGCGCTGGTCATCACAAGCGCAAGAAAACCGTTTGAAATAAGCAGATAATGCAAAGGGGTGTAGGGCAGCATGACCCCAAAATAACGGTTTTCAGGGGATACGGCGGCTGAAATAAGTTTTTGGGGTCGCTTTTTTAAAAAAACAATGGGGCGTTGCGGGGAAGCGAGCAGCAACCTCTCATCCGATGTCAAATGGGCAAATTTGCGAATCGTTTCGATGTCCGGGGCCATGAGAGCAAAAGGCTTCTCCGCCCTTTTCTTGAGATGCCGCAGGCGTTTGACCGCATCATCGTTT
>JAGYOT010000267.1 GCA_018399455.1 Desulfobacterales bacterium | reverse complement strand
TTAATAAGTCTTTCTTCTGTTGACCGGATCAGCTGAAACACCTGACAAAAAAACTCAATTTCCCGAATTCCGCCGGCACCCAGCTTAATATTGCCAAAAAGGCCTTTGCGCCGGATTTCCCGCACAATTTTACGCTTCATCTCCCGCAAATCCTCAAATGCGCCAAAATCCAGGTACCGTCGATAAATAAACGGCTTCAACCGCGCCAGGAGGCGGGTGCCGGCCTCCCTGTCCCCGGCCACTGGCCGTGCCTTGATCAGGGCATATCGCTCCCACTCGCGGCCCTGCTCCTGGTAGTAGATCTCAAAGGCATCAAAATTCATTGCAATCGGACCTGAATCGCCGTATGGCCGCAGCCGGGCATCCACCCTAAACACAAAGCCGTCTTCCGTATTTCGGGAAAGCAGATTGATCAGCCGGCGATAAAGCTTTGAAAAAAATTCCTCATGGGTAATGGAGCGCTCTCCCCCCCGGGTTTGCCCGCCTTCGGCGAATCCAAACAAAAGATCCACATCAGAGGAGAAGTTCAATTCCTCTCCGCCAAGCTTGCCAACGCCTAAAATCACCGGCTTAAGAGGATTTCCCGCCTCATCCAGGGGCCGGCCGAATGCCGTTTCCATCCATTGGTAAATGCGTCCCGCAGCGCTATCGATACAGGCTTCGGCCAGATGCGTCAAATCACTCATGGTTTCAAAAAGATCCGCCAGGCCGCCCAGATCTCTGACTGCAATCCGCAGCATCTCCTGGTTCCGGATGCTCCGGAGGCCGCTGCTCAGATCCGCCTCTGTCTTCGCCGCTTCACATACAGAGCGGATTCGGGTGGCATATGCCTCGGCCGAAACGGTACGGCAAAAATCCCCGGAATTAATCAAATCACAAATCAATTCGGGACGGCGTCGGGCCCAATGGCGGACAAATGCGCTGAAAGCAAAGGAGAGCTTAAGCGCGTCAATCACATCCCGGTCCCGGGGGAGGCGCTGGCCTGACTGGCGGCAGGCGGCAGCAAATTTTTCCCAGTTCTCCGTCATCTCCGATTGAAGCGGCTCAGCCAGTGCCTCAGGGACAATTTTGGGTGAGGGGGTTGCTGTCATAACCTAATCCTGGGAAAGTGTATACTTGGCCAGCAGACTGTCGCGCCAGTACGACTGGCACGGATCGGCAAAATAGGCCTTAAAAAGTGCAAGGCTCTCCCTGCGCAGAAGCCCGCCCGATATGCGCATATCGGATTCGGCGTACAGCTTTGGCAAGGCCGTCAGCTGGCACGCCGTGCCCCCGCCCATCACGTCTTCATAAGCATATACAATCCGGGATATACCATTTAGAAGGATGGCGCCAAAACACATGAGGCAGGGCTCCATGGTACAGTATAACGTCAGTTTCCCTGTTTTATCGAAAGCGCCTTTCTCGTAAAGCCGTTTTAAGGCCAGTATCTCCGCATGGTCAAGCTCGTTCGGCAGCTCCCCCCGGCTGCTGCGGCGGGCACCGCTTGCGATCACCGCGCGGCTGTCCGCAATGACGCATCCAACAGGAAACTCACCCGCGTTCAATGCGGATTTCGCCTGCTCAAGGGCCTGCTCCATAAAATGCCTGTCTCTTTGCTCTGTCATGACTTCCCTTTTTTTAACCCTTATACCTGATCCGCTATCATCCCTCACATGATTTTTTTAAAAAATCAAATAAAACCGTAGGATAATAGTGATCATGTTGACATTGCCGGGCTTTTTGGTTAAGAAAACAGTATGGACGCGTAACAGCCTGGTATGTATCCGATGCCGGGGCCATCAAAGTTAAGCGGGAAAGGAAAGCCTATGATTATTGGGCTGGATGTCGGCGGTACCCACACGGATGTCGTCCTCATCGGAAAAGATGGTCTGGAAAAACAGATCAAGGTCCCCACCGATACGTCTGCACTCTTTCATACCGTACTGACCGGCTTGGAAAAAATAACAGAAAACGTTGCCATCGATCAGATTTCCCATGCGGTCTTAAGCACCACCTTAACCACCAATTCCATTGTTCAGGAAAAGCTGACCCCGGCGGGCATGATCGTCTCCGGGGGCCCCGGAATTGATCCGGAAGCCTTTCGAACCAATGCACATTACCATGTCGTACCCGGAGCCATCGACCACAGCGGCCGTGAAATTCAAAAAATCGATCCCGGCCGGGTAAAAGCGGCGGCCGACCAGCTTGAAAACGACGGCATCCGGATAGTGGGGGTGGTGGGTAAATTCTCCGCCCGAAACCCCGTTCATGAACGTCAGATTGAAGAAATCATCCGGGGCCGCTTTGAGAAGGTATTTCTGGGGCATTTGAGTTCCGGTAATTTCGGATTTCCCCGGCGCATTAATACCGCGTTTTTAAACACTTCGGTCTATCCCGTTCACCGCAGTTTCTTTGAAGCGGTCAAACAGTCCTTGAAGCAAAAGGGCATTACCGTTCCCATCTATGTACTGAAAGCGGACGGCGGCACCATGGCGCTGGACACCTCTCTTGATTTTCCCGGCCAGACCATTCTTTCCGGCCCCGCCGCCAGCATTATGGGATCTTTGGCTTATGCTCCGACCAACACGGAGACGCTTGTTTTAGATATCGGCGGCACATCAACGGATATGGCCGTTTTGATCAACGGCGTGCCACTTCTTGCCCCTTACGGGGTGGATATCGGCGGCTACAAAACCCTGATCCGCGCCTTGAAAGCCAAGTCTATCGGCATCGGGGGGGACAGCACCGTCCGCGTTGTAGACGGCAGGCTTAAAATAGGCCCGGACCGCAGCGGACCGGCAGTAGGCTACGGGGGACCGGCCCCTACGCCGACAGATGCCCTTTTTGTGCTGGAACGCTCCGAAGGCGGGAATCGGGAGCTTGCGGTCAAAGGAATTGAACCGATTGCCCAGCAGCTCGGTGTTTCCGTAGAAGAGGCCGCCTTTGAAATCTTTGATCAAACCTGCAAGGAAATCCTTAGCGGGGCGCAGCAAATGATTGACAGCATTAACAGCCAGCCTGTATACACGGTAAAGGAAGCCCTGCAGGGGTACCAGGTAAAACCGCGTCACATTCTGGTGCTCGGCGGCCCCGCCCCTTATTTTGCCGAGCATTTTAACAACATCAGCGATTACAGCGTTGAAACGATCCCGGAGTGTCAGGTAGCCAACGCCATCGGAACCGCCCTTTCCCGAACCACGTGCGAGGTTATCCTGTTTGTGGATACCCAGAAAGGGCTGGCCACCGCACCGGAGGAATCCTTCTCCCAGACTGTCAACATCAATTTTACCCGGCAGGATGCGCATCGTATGGTATCCGAGCTGTTGACCGAGAAAGCCATCCGTCTGGGAGCCAATACCAAAGATATTGAAACTGAAACCATAGAGGACCTGGAATTCAACATCGTCCGGGGGTTTCGCCTCATGGGAAAAAATATCCGGATCAAACAGCAGATCAAGCCCGGCCTGATCCACGAATTTAAAGCGGTATCCAGAAAAATCGCCGAAAGCTGCGGGCGGCCCGACTTCGCATAATTAGCCTATTTAATAAAGCGTTGGAGACAATATGCTGAAAGCATCCCATAAAACCGGCCTTGTTTTTTTCCCCGCATTTGACTGGGCCATCAGCGTGACCCATCCCGAAAGGGAGGAGCGGCTCCTGTATACCCAGGATCAGGTCCTTGAGGAGGGGCTCCTGGATATTGAGGGGATTACCGAGTATAAGTCAGAACTTGTTGACATTAAGGATGTGCAACGGGTTCACTTTTCATATCCGGATGCCTGGCGCGTCATGACGGAATCCCATTTTATAAGTGCAGGCGGTGCCAAAACCATTGCCAAGGCGGTGATGGACAAATCCGTTGAAAACGGATTTGCCCTTGTCCGGCCGCCCGGCCATCATGCCATGCGGGTGGTTCATGGCGGCAGGGGCTTTTGCAATGTAAACAATGAAGCCATCATGGTGGAATACCTGAGGCAGGCCTACGGCGTCG
>JAGYOT010000266.1 GCA_018399455.1 Desulfobacterales bacterium | reverse complement strand
ATACGATCCTGCATGCCAAAGTAATACATTCCGCCCACGGCCAGGGCAGCAAGAATGATCAGCACAACCAGACCGATCAGCAGGGAACGGCCCCAGCCCCTCTTGCGGCGCATAAATTGCGGTTCCCCTGAAAAGGGAGGCACCGCTTCAGGTTCAGGCTCCTCTTCAGCCGGATAGCCGGCATTATCTGATTCCAGGGACGTCTTCTCAGCTTTTTCCGATGTCCCTTCCTCATCCGCGGTTTCCATAGAGAACTCTTCTTCAGCTTCTGCCCAGTTCTCTTTTTCATCCAGCATGGTTTCCAGCTCAAGTTCCTCGGTCTCTGTTTCGGGCTCTGTTTCTTCCGCTACTGCCTGCTCATCGCCATCTGAATCCAGCTTCAGTTCCAGGTCAGCGCCCTCCTCCAGGGTCTGGCCGGCCGAAACCGCAGTAGTCTCATCCTCGAGAAAATCTTCAATTTCAGAAAGATCGAATTCTTCCGTTTTTTCCGGATTCTCTGAAAACGTATCCTGTGTCTCAGTGCTTGCGACTGTCCCCTCTTCAGGCTCCGCAAAATCCAGGTCAAACTCTTCCTCCGCATCATCCAGATCCGGCGTCTCTACAGATTCCAGTTCAATGTCAAAGCTGTCCTCGGATTCGGATTCGAACTCAGGCTCAAGGTCCAGTTCCAGCTCGAATTCGTCCTCCTCGTCTTCTGCGGCTCCGGCTCCTGATTGTTCCTCATCCTCATCAAAGTCAAAATCAAGATCAAGTTTAAATTCATCTTCTTCCACTGAAGCGGAGGTTTCCTCGGCTTTGGGTGACTCCGGCCCCAGATCCAGATCAAACTCCTCATCCGGTGTGACAGAGAGTTCCAGATCTTCATCTTCATCGCCATCTTCTTCTTCTACGTCCAGATCCAGATCGAATTCCTCATCCTCGTCCACATCCAAATGCAGACTTCCACCGTCCAAATCCAGAGTTTCACCACCTTCATCCGCAGCATCCAGGTCCAGGTCGAATTCATCCAGATCCAGGGCCCAATCTTCATCATCGGCCGTTTCGGATTCGGCATCCGGTCCCTCAGACCCACTTTCAAACTCCAGATCAAACGCCTCTATATCAGAGGCTTCTTCTCCAGAATCCTCCTCATCAACGGTTTCCTCCAAATCCAGATCAAATTCCTCTTCGTCCAGGTCCAGGTCCAGGGTTTCACTGTATTCGTCTTCGTCGTCTTCTTCTACGCCCAGATCCAGATCAAACAGATCGGATTCCTCTTCATCAGTTTTTGGCTCCGCGCCTTCCCTGTCTTCTGATTCATCGGGAGCCTCGTTGAAGGGTGGTTCTTTCATCTCAAAATCCCTTTCGGGTTCAAAGGCATCCAAATGCGTATCCTCTTCTCCTTTTTCCTCGAACTCGGAGGTTTCTACCATTACCGTATAAGCGCCCAGATCATCTTCAGCCTCAGAAGACTCCTCTTCCCGGAAACCAGATCCCAATGCATCCGTCTCATCCCAGGAACCCTCATCTTCATCGTTCTCAGTCATATCCTCAAGGTCAAACACCGCCTCCGGCTCCTTTTCGGCCCCGGGTTCAGCAGAAGCGGAAACCGCAATCTCATCAATATCCACTGTCTGGCCGGTTGAGTCGGCCAAATCACTAAACCCAACCATTTCGGCTTCCATATCTGACGGCATATTTCCGGACGTACTCTCAAGATCAGCCAATTCATAAACGCCTTCGTATGAAGCCGGCTCCTCCTCACGGATAATATCGGCAAAATCAATCTCATCGGCTGCCCCGCCGCCCACTGATTCAGGCGATGTATCCATGGTCAGACTTTCAATGTTCGTCTCCTCCCGGCCTTTCGGCGGAGAGTCTGCAATCAGTTCGCTGATATCGATAACCTCTTCCGCCGACGTCGGAGAGTGAGCTTCAGGAGTCAAATCTTTTGTTCTCAGATCGTCCAGATTTAATCGATCCATTCCTGAAGTAGCGGAGTCATCCGTTAATTCGGCGATATCCATAATGGTTGCCGGCTGAGGTCCGGTTGCAAGCTCCTCAAACGAAACGATACCGGAATCGTCCGTCTCTTCCAAATCCGAAAAGCTGATCTCCTCCTCTTCGGATTCGGTAATGCGGGGCAGACGGTCATCAAAGAGTTCATCAGACGGGGCCTGGTGCTGGTGTGTATCACCTTCTTTTTCAATCAAAGCCTCCAGGTCGCTGATTGTATCGCCTTCCTGCCGCAACCTTGCATCTTCCTTTCGGGCGGATCTGGCCTCAGCTTCAAGAGCTTCGAAAAACTCCATTGTAGCGGTGCCTTCAACGCCATTGGAGGACCCGTAAACTGTTTTGTCCGCTAAAGCTGAAGGCGGATAAACGATAAATACATGCTTACATTTAGAGCATCGAACCTTGGAGCCCGACTCCTTGACCATGCTGGTCTTTAATCGATAACTCGTACCGCAGGCCTCGCAGGTAATTATCATTTTTAATTCAATCCTCTTTGATTAAAATTTCAACTCATAAATAGCGGGCAGATGTCTGTACTGCTCCGCATAATCCAAGCCATACCCTACCAGAAAGCCGCCTTTTACCGCATGACAGACATAGTTGGCCTCGAATTCAATCTCACGGCGTTCACGCTTATCTATCAGCGTACATACACGAATACTTTTTGGCTCAAATGTCTGCAAATGCTTAACCAATCTGGACATCGTAAGGCCGGTATCAATAATATCCTCCACGATCACCAGGGGTCTGCCCCGCAGGTCTGAGGTGATTTTGCTGCAAAACGTAATATCTCCGCTGGACGTGTCGCTTTCGCCATAGCTGGAGAGCTGAATAAAATCGATATGGACAGGAATGGTCAACCGGCGGATCAAATCGCTTAAAAAAACAAAAGCGCCTTTCAAAACCCCGACAAAAAGGGGAAGCTCCGTTTGATAGTCACTTGAAATCCGGCGAGCAAGGCGGGCAACCTTTTGATGAATTTCATCCTCACTCAATACCTGGATAAAATCCGGCGTGTTTAAAGTGCTTGGCTGTTGAAGAAGACGATCATCCATTAAATTTTCCGAGCTACATCACATGGCGTCCACCGCTGCGTATGTCCATTACAGTCAATCCGCCTGCCCACGGGTCTCAAACAAAACCGCAACATCCGTTGTGACCGGACCGCAATTTAAATCAAATTTTGCTCAAACGCCAGAAGTTCAATAACCCCTTAATTTTTTATTTTTTTTGATATATTTTTAAAAATTATACGCGCATTATATAATTTTGTCAATAAATTTAAAGTATTTCGGTATCTGTAGGGGCTGGAAAAAATAGGACTTTTTAAATAGTGCTCGAACGAAAATCCTGGTTTTCGTTCAGGCACTAAATAAACCGCCCCAAAAATCAAAACCGGCCTCCCTCCTTATCAAAAAAAGCCGATTACGGGCTATCTCCCCGTCAATCGGCTTTTTTCGGGCATGACCATGATATGCTCTATTAAACGGCTTTACAGCCCGGTTTCGGCTAACTGCTCAACCAGCTTACGCTGTTTGTCTGTCAAATGCTTCGGGATATTCACATTAATCACCACATAGAGGGCCCCCGCGCCTTTGCCTTTCATATGGGGAATGCCGTGGCCTGCCAGACGCATTTTGCGCTTATGCTGAGTGCCCGGCGGAATCGTGAGGCTAAGCTGTTTGCCCTCTACGGTGGGCACGGATATTTTTGTGCCCAGGATCGCCTCCGTTAGTTTGATCTCTCTATCGATATACAGATCAAAGTCCTTGGATGTAAACACCGGGTCCTCCACCACCCGGGAACGAATGTACAAATCGCCGGGAGGGCCGCCATAGGCGCTTGGCTGACCGCGGCCGGAAAAACGCAGTTTCTTACCGGTAATCAGCCCCTTGGGAATCTTGACCGTCAACTGCTCGGTTCCTCCGGAAGCAGACTGCAGAGCAATGGTTTTAGTGGCCCCGTGTACGATTTCTTTCAATGTCACCGGCAATTCTGT
>JAGYOT010000265.1 GCA_018399455.1 Desulfobacterales bacterium | reverse complement strand
TGAATGGCACCCCGGCAAAAATTTGTGGTCTGTAAATATAGATCCCTCCCAGGTGGACCAGATTGCTACGTCTCGCAATAATTGACCCGATTAATCCCAAAATAAAAGGACAAGGTATCCCGCATACCCCGCCTTCTTCTTTCTGATCCATACCCCGCATACCCAGCACTATCCCGCGCACAATAAAAAAAAGCCTCATTTTTTCGTTGATCCGATGTGTCTCTTTAATTATTTAAAGAGCTTGCAAACAAACAGAAACGAAAAAAGGAGGCTTTCCATGCAGTATACCCAAAAATTAAAAACAGGCAATGATTTTTCATACCCTTCAATAAAAGACATTGAAAATTATTCAAAAAATGTCAGAAAGGGAAAAGTCACCCCCACAATACCGAAATGCCCGGTTTGCAACATCTCCTCGGAGGAATTCAAGCGACATGATGTACGGGAACGACAGTTTTTCATTCCGGTAAACCAGATTATCCAGATTGTCTTTTGCCTGCTGCTCCGGTGGCGATGCCCTGCCTGCAACAAGCGAATCCTCCAATATCCCGATTTTGCCTTGCCATATAAACGCTATACCCTTCAGACAGTGTTGGATTTTTGCGCCAGGTACGTTGAAAATGATCAATCAACCTATAAAAGCGTGATCCTTGAAGATGTCATCGGTTACCAGGAATATCCCAATGATTACCGCCAGATAGACCGATCCACGCTGTGGCGATGGGTCGGCACACTGGGGCGCCTGAAAAACCTGTCGCAAACAGCGCACCGCCTGCTGCTGGAATTCAGTCCGGCATCGTTTGTCAGCCGGCATCTGGCCACACTGGCCGTTCCGGCAAGAAAATACGCAACAGCCGTGCGCAAAAAGCTCTTAATCGGCTGCCGGAAGCTGTTGCACCTTGAAGCTGCATATCAGCAGTATTTTGCCGCCTCACTTTTCCCCAACCTCGCAACAGCATCCGGTTTTTCATGATGTATTCTCACCTCCAGACTTAAAAAAGGAGGTGTTTTCATGAAAATCGAAGATGAAAAATGGACCATTTTCTGGTGCGAACTGCTCGACGACATCATTTTCGACCGGGTTGAGCCCGAAGGCGTCAACCGGCACCTTAAAAATCTTTCCCAAAAGGAGGTGGTGTTCCCGGACGGCAGGGTCGGAAAGCCGTCATTGTCAACATTGAAGCGCAAGCTCAAAAGATATCGCCGGGGCGGCTTTGCAGGGCTCTGCAGAAAGCAGCGAAGCGACATTGGAAAACCCCGTGTGACAGCTCCGGCGGTCATCGAAAAAGCGGTTGAACTGAAAAAAGACCAGCCCTACCGGCCCTATCAAACGATCAACCGTTTTCTTGACAAGGAATATGGGGTGAGCGTTTCTCGTTCCACGATGTACCGGCATCTCAAAGACGCCGGCGCTACCCGGATCAAACTGGGCGTTACCGACAAAAAGGTCCGGAAACGCTGGAGCCGGAAACATACCCATGAGCTGTGGGTCGGTGACTTTGAAGAAGGCCCCTACGTTATCGAAGAAAATGAAGTCGTCCCCACTTACCTGTCCGCATTTATTGACTGCCACAGCCGTTATGTGGTTGGGGCCAGGTATTATCTCCGGCAGAACCTGCCGGTGCTGATGGATACCCTGGTCCGTGCTTTATCGGTCCACGGGGCGCCCCGGGCCCTCTACCTGGACAATGCAAAGGTCTATCATGCCCAGGGCCTTAAAAGGGCGTGCTATATGATCCATACCCGACTGATCTACCGCACGGAAGGCGATCCGGCGCCGGGCGGGATTATTGAGCGCCTCTTTCTCACCATACAAAACCGGTTCGAGCGGGAAGTCCGGGCCGGCGACATCCTCACCCTGGATCACCTCAACCGGGCGCTTAGCGCATTTTTGACCATGGACTACCATGTGCAAATCCACTCGGAAATCCAGCAAACCCCTGATGCCCAATATCAAAACGGTCTCCAGTCACACCGCCCGGTCAATCTCCATGATGTGCTGGCAGCGTTTATGGAAAAAGCAAAGCGACGGGTAAATCCCGAGTTCTCCGACGTGCGGTTGCACAATGTGTTTTACCGGGTTGATCCCAAGCTCCGGGGCGATAAAGTCGAGGTTCGCTACGACCCTTATGGGCACCTGGATGCCGTGGATATCTATACCCCCTGCGGCCGCTACCTGGGACAGGGAAAACGCCATGACAGAGAAAACGGGCAGCAGGCGGCCGCATCCGCCCAATCCGTAAAAGCCAGATACAGCTACCTGGAGCTGCTGATCCGGGAGCACCAGGAGCAACTCAACTCGCAAATCAAAGGCATCGATTACCGAAAAGCCAGCGACAACCGTCCATGGCCGTTTTACGCCTTTGCCAATGCAATCGCCCTGGCAATCGGCAGAAAAGGTCAAATAACGGCTTTTTCCGCAGATGAACTGGAAGGGCTCAAAAAAGTTTACAACCAAAGCACCGCAATCAGCAAGCAGATGGTCCGGAAAGCCGTTGAAAGGGCCCCGTCATCATCTTTGCCAAACGTGATCCGGGAGATCAAGGAACTGATCCGGAAGGAGGAATAATGTTTTTTAATCACTTTCAAATGACCGATAACCCCTTTGCCGAAAATCCACCTGCAGATTGGCTGCTCACAGACGATCGCTTTGAACAGGCACTGGCCCGCCTTGATTTTTTCTCTGCCCAGGGAGCGTTCGCCCTGGTCATGGGTCAGACCGGGGTAGGCAAATCCTCTTTGCTGCGCCTTTTTACCCGCACCCTGCCACCCAACCGGTTCCGTCGGCTGTATGTGCATCAAACCAGCATCAATCCCGGAGCCTTTCTTCGGATGATCGTCGCAGGCCTGGGCGAGGCGCCCCGGCTGGGGAAAGACCGACTGCTTATGCAAATCACGGATAAAATCCAGACTTCCGAGTCCGATACCCTGCTTGTCATTGACGAGGCTCATTTGCTGGCAGCCCAGACCCTGACGGACCTGCGCCTGCTGGTCAATGCCGGGCTGGAAAAACGACTTCCCCTGAAAATCATTCTTTGCGGCCAGGAGCCTATTGGCGATGTCTTGAAGCGCACGGCCCATGCTGACCTGGTTCATCGGATATCGGTCCGCATACGGCTTCGAAGCCTGTCCAAAGCGCAAAGTGATGCCTATATGGATCATCGGCTTCGTTGTGCCGGGGCTCCCGACAAGTTGTTCGATCCGGAGGCCAAGGCATTAATCCATGATTATGCCGGAGGCATCCCCCGCCAAATTAACAATATCGCCACCGGGTGCCTGATCCATGCCGCTTCGAAAAACGATAAAATTATAAACGAGCAAACAGTAAACGATACCATCGCCGATTTTCATTTATAACAGGAGGATGACAATGGCATATTCAAAGCAACTGCTCAGGCGGCTTCGCAACGAAATCCCCATAGCCACTCTGATAGCCGAACACCTGAAACTGGAAACCAAAGCAGATGGCGGCTACATCCGTTTTCTTTGTCCTGTTTGCAAGGAATTCAGAACAGCCACCAATCCGAAGACCAACCTGGCAAGGTGTTTTAGGTGCAAGAAAAATTTTAATACCGTCGATATGGTGATGATCGTAAATCGTTACAATTTTAAAGAGGCTGTACAATATTTGAAAGGTCTTGATCCGCAAAAGCAGGCGGAAAGGCGGGATGCATTGGCGGAAATGCTGCCGAATTTATTGAAGCGAACTCCGTAATCATAATCTATAAAATGGGGTTGACTGATACTGGTTAACCCCATCTAAGGTCATTTATTGTTGGACTTTTGGGGTCAATTATTGTGAGACGTAGCAAGTATGGCCGACAACACCAAGACTGAGATCCGGGTCCTGCTCCAGAAGCCCGGATATTTCAGCCAATGTGGATTCGGATTTTTTCTTTATTTTTGCTTTGTCCGTATCAAAGTGGATGCCGTAAATGCGAACGCTTCCCTTTTCATCAATATCGTTTGCCATTGCTTTGGCATCGATCTCAACC
>JAGYOT010000264.1 GCA_018399455.1 Desulfobacterales bacterium | reverse complement strand
CAGCCCCTGGCTGCTGCAACCGCCATGGTAAGACTGTCTTCATCCCAATTGGCTACCGCTTTGTCACCGCGCCCGAGCGCTGCGAGTGCCGGATTGAACCATCCCATGGCATCAATGACGGTTTTTCTTTTCAGCCGATAGTATGGAAGATGAAGACCATAATCAGTAATTCCTTTTTCTGACGGCATTAGGCTTCTCCTTTGTTTCCGTTGCCGGTACCAAGGCCAACGCGGTTTTTACGATCCGCCGAATCCTTGCAGGATCGCTGGAATACAATCGGAACATGAGTTGAGCACCCGACCGGCGGTGTTACAGTTTGTCGTATATGGAAAGATCCGGGGTTAAAGGCCCCTCTTTTAAGATTTGGACGCAGTGCCCTCAATAACAGACGGTGTAGAATCGTTCAGGGCGGATTGCAGGTAAAACACAATCTCTTTCGTATCCGTTCCGGGCATGAAAATGCGGTCCACCCCTTCGGCTTTTAAAAACGGGTGGTCCTTTTCCGGAATGGTGCCGCCGCCGAACAAAAGGACATCATCGACTTCCTTCTGTTTCATCAGCGAAATCACCCGGGGGAAAATGGTGTTATGGGCTCCGGACAGAACACTCAGGCCAATGGCGTCCACATCCTCGTCTGCTGCTGTATTGACTATCATTTCAGGTGTTTGATGAAGACCCAAATAGATGACCTCCATGCCGGCGTCACTTAATGCCCTGGCCACGACCTTGGCTCCCCTGTCGTGTCCGTCCAAACCCGGTTTTGCGATAAGTACCCGTATTGTTTTTTTGGTTGTCATGGGTTTGCCCTTCCTTCAAAAAATGGCCTTTTCCCGGTAAGATCCAAAGACGCTGCGCATATGCCGGACCGCCTCACCGAGAGACATCCCGGCCTTTACCCCGGAAAGGAGAGGAGGCATCACATTTTCGCCCGTCCGGCAAGCCTCGCGTAATGCCTTGCCTGCTGCTTCAAGCGCTGATGGATCCCGGTTTGACTTGAATTGCTTCAGGACCGCAACCTTTTCCTTTTCAAAATCAGGATCCACTTCCCTGAGCTCAATTTTGCCTTCTTCGCCTTCAGCGTAGGCATTCAGGCCCACAATGATCCGCTCGCCGTTTTGTACCGCCTGCTGATAGGCAAATGCGGATTCGGCGATTTCCTTCTGGAAGTAGCCATTTTCAATACAGGCGACCACGCCGCCGTTGTCCTCTATTGCCTGTATGATCCTGAGTGCTTCCGCCTCCATCTCATTGGTCAGGGCTTCGACAAAGTATGAACCGGCCAGGGGGTCTATGGTGGATGCGACTGCACTTTCATGAGCAATAATTTGTTGCGTTCTTAAAGCAATCCTTTCTGATAACGGCGTGGGAATCGAAAGCGCCTCGTCAAAACTGTTGGTGTGCAGCGACTGGGTCCCGGCGATAACCGCCGAAAGGGCCTGAATGGTTGTGCGAACAATATTGTTCTCCATTTGTTGAGCCGTTAACGACGATCCTGAGGTCTGGGTATGAACCCGGAACCGCCAACTTGCCGGATCCTTTGCCTTAAACGTATCCTTCATGGTCCTGGCCCAGATTCTCCTTGCCGCTCTGAACTTGGCTACATTTTCAAAAAAATCGTTGTGGACCTTGAAAAAGAAAGAAAGCCGGGGAGCAAAGGCATCGACAGCCATTCCGGCATTGATGCCTTCCCTGACATAGGTGAACGCATTGGCGAGCGTGAAGGCGAGTTCCTGAAGGGGGGTTGCCCCGGCAGAGGCCAGGTGATAGCCGCTGATGCTGATCGGGTTGAACAGCGGCAGGTTGTCATGACAAAAGGCAATGGTATCCATTGTCAAGCGAAGCGACGGCGACGGAGGGAAATAGTAGGATTTCTGAGCCTGATATTCCTTTAGAATATCGTTTTGCATCGTGCCTCTCAGTTTGCTCAGGGGCACGCCGCGTTCCTCGGCCAGCACGCAGAACAACGCCAGAATGATGGCAGACTGGCTGTTTGAAACAAAGTTGATACTGATTGTTTCAAGGTCGATGCCTTCCAGCAGCGCCCTCATGTCATCCAGGGTATCTATGGCGACACCCCCGCAGCGGCCCACTTCCCCTTCAGCCATGGGATCATCTGAATCCCGGCCCATAATGGTGGGCATATCAAGACAGATGCTCACCCCTGTCGCGCCCATCTCCACGAGCTGACGAATCCGGAGGTTGGCCTTGTCAGGAGGGCCCAAAGAGCCAAGCTGCCTTATGGTCCACACACGCTCGCGGTACATATACGGATATACGCCGCGGACATACGGAAACTCTCCGGGCCGGCCGATATCGGCCTCGTAGCTGAGCGACTGGATATCCTCAGGCCCGTAAAGCGGTTTGATCTCCAATCCGGACATATTCCTTACAGGCTCAATATGTTTATCCGGGTTTTGCTCATTTATTGATTTCGGTTTAAGCCCCATGGCTGCCTTCACTCCAATTTTTCTGTCCTGAGAAACGTGGATAGAACCTCGTCCACAACCGAGTAGGGATTATTGTTGCCTTTGATAATGGATTCGATATACTCGCGCTTCTTTCCCGTTCCCTTCAGCCCGGCAAAAACGGTTTTTTCGACTTCATCCTTGAAAATAAGGCCAAGCTCCTGTTCGATCCGTTTGGCATGAACGGTGTCAATGCGGCGGGTCTTGTGCAAAAAGGCCTGATGCTCCATGATGTTCTGGTAAAGATCCTCAATTCCCTCACATTCAGCGGTCTGCATGGAGGATGCAATTGTGGGCACGACCCGGGGCACCCAGACATCCTTGTCTTTCTTAAGATTATAGTGGATTGCAGATTCCAGGCTTTGAATACAGGAATTGGCGCCTTCCAGATCCGCCTTGTTCAGGACAATCAGATCGGCAATCTCCATAATGCCCGCCTTGATGGCCTGAATATCGTCGCCCATGCCGGGGGTGAGAACGAGAAGACAGGTCTGGGCGATATGGATGATATCCACCTCGTCCTGGCCGGCGCCAAGGGTCTCAATGATGACCACGTCATTTCCCATGGCCTCCATGATCCGGACCACGTCGCTTGAGGCCCGCGCCAGTCCCCCCATATATCCCCTGGAACCCATGGAGCGGATAAAAACCCCGTCATCGAGCGAGTATTTCTGAAAACGGATCCTGTCGCCAAGCAAGGCCCCGCCTGAAAATGGGCTGCTCGGATCAACCGCCACGACCCCGACCTTTTTGTCATCCTTCCGGAAGCGCCCGATGAGGTGCTCGATAAGGGAGGACTTGCCGCTTCCTCCGGCTCCGGTTACGCCGATAAGCATGGAGCGGCCTGTGCATGCAAAAATATCCTTCATGATTTCGCTGGCCAGTTCAGACTGGTCTTCCACCATGGTCATAAGCCGGGCCGCGGCTCTGCGGTCGGCCTTAAGGATCCGGTCCACCATCTCTTGAGGTTTCATGGGGTTATTCCTGGGTTTCTCTGACATTTTCTTTAATATACCTGATGAGTTCATCCGTCAGCGTCCCGCCCCGGAAAACCTCATCAATGCCCATTTCTTTCATGACGGGGATGTCCTCGGGCGGGAAAGAGCCGCCCGCGACAAAAAGCACATCATCAAGCCCTTCCTTGCGCATAAGCTCGACAATGAGCGGTGTGAACACAAGATGCTCTCCGGAAAGGTAACTGACCCCGATAACATCGGCATCTTCGTCAATGGCTGCTTTAACAATCGCTTCCGGTGTCTGGTACATTCCCAGGTAGATCACTTCAAAGCCGGCTTCCCTCAGCAGCGAAGCCACCACTTTGGCCCCCCGATCATGACCGTCAAGACCCACTTTGCTGATTATTACTTTGATTCGTTCCCTGCTCATTTCCGCGTTGCTCCCTTGTCTATGCTCATTTAAACGGGGATTGGATGATTTCCATCGGGTCGTAAGGATACCCGAACACCTCTCTGACCGTGCCAAGCATCTCTCCGGTTGTGGCCCCGGCTTCAGTCGCCTGGATCATCGCCGGGATCGTATTATTTCCCTGGTC
>JAGYOT010000263.1 GCA_018399455.1 Desulfobacterales bacterium | reverse complement strand
GGCATGCGGGAGCTTTCGTATACGGATCTTTTTTCAGACCAGACCGTTGGTGCGGACGTCTCAGCAGACGGAATCCTCATGCTTTCGCTTCAGCCGGGGCAAATCTTCTGCCTTTGCCCCCAACATGATGTTCCGCCCGCCTATGAAAACCTTGAAATGCCGCAACGGATTGCCCTCCAGCGGCTTCGGGCCACAGCTTTGGAGGTCTTCCGGGTCTTTTGCGGCAACGGGCACCTGCGTGATTTTGAACCGGAAACAGCCGCGGGTGAACTGGCCGAAGACCCCGTTTCCTTCTGCCGCCGGTTGAATCCGGAAAACGATGGTCCACGGGTGATTCCCTGGCACTGGCCGGTCGATCAGCGCCGGCAGGTGATGATTCCACCCGGCCATCTTCTGATGGTCTCTGCGACCGCTCCTTTCAGGGCCCGTATTGTGGAAGAAAACGACAAGCGGAAAAAAACCGTCTGGATGGCGGACAGCCTGGAACGGACGGACGGACGCTGTTTTGCCCTGATCCCCCCCCTGCCCGTTCCAAACGGCCATATGCAAAGAACCCTGCGGCTCTCTGTTTTTTCGGAAGCCGCCCCAACGCATGCAGATGCCCCGCTTCTCTATATCGGCAAACCGGATCAGCCCCGTGTCCGCCGCATTTTCGGCCGCCATGCGCTCAAACAGGGACCCCTGAAATTCCTGGGCACCAACGGCTGCGGTGCCATGATGCGCGCCCATGCCGCCTGGTCCCAGGTGAACAGCAAATATGACGCCCTGCTGGCGGCCAACCTGAACCCGGATTTTCCGGATGACCGCCGGATCATGCTCATGCGCTGCCGGGCGTGGCTGGTGTTTCAGGGATATTCCCAGGATATCTCCATCGACTCTCAGCAGCAGTTTCGCATTACAGGGGAAAACGCCTGTTCCTGGCATTTCACGGTGCCCTCGGGGCAGGGCCAGCACGTGGGGCTGGTTTTGGCGGCCAGGATGACGCCGTTTAAGAACCAGACGCAAATCACGGTTAACCGGCTCCCGGCAGGACAGCAAAGCGACCGGCTGCCGGATGAAAAGCCGGTCCGGCTCATCATCCGGCCGGACATTGACGACCGCAGCTTCCATGAAAACACAAAGGCGTACATGGGACCGGAGCATGACTGGCCGGGAAAATGCCGGGTGCACGAGCGGGGATTTTCATTTGATCCCTACCCGGGGCGCCGCCTCATTATGACAAGCTCAGACGGTGAATTCTTTCGCGAACCGGAATGGCACTACATGGTGCATTTGCCGGTGGAGGCCGAACGCGGTATGGACCCGGATACGGATCTTTTCAGCCCGGGTTATTTCTCGATCTATTTAAATGGTGATGCCCTTGTTCAAATAACCGCGGCCGTGAATCCGAATGCTCAGGCCCCCTCCGGGGCACTGCCGGAGCCGGGGCCGGTCCGGTCCGGTGATGGGCCGCCTGCCGGAACAGAAGGAGTTTCCGGCGAGACCGACTTTGAGTCCAGCCTGAAAAACGCCCTCAGGGCCTATATCGTACGCCGTCAGCACCTTCATACCATAATTGCCGGCTATCCCTGGTTTCTGGACTGGGGCCGCGACACCCTCATCGTTGTCCGGGGCCTTATTGCCGCAGGCTACATAAACGAGGCGGAAACCATTCTCATGCAGTTTGCCGCATTTGAAGAAAACGGAACCCTGCCCAACATGATCCGGGGAATGGATGCGCGAAACCGTGACACTTCCGATGCCCCTCTCTGGTTTTTTGTGGCATGTGCCGATCTCATGGCCGCTCAGGGCGATGAATCCATGCTGGATAAGCTATGCGGGGAACGCACGGTTCAAGAAGTCCTTGGATCCATTGCCGAGGGCTATATCGCGGGGACGGCAAACGGAATCCGGATGGACCCAAAATCCGGTCTGATCTATTCCCCGGCGCATTTTACCTGGATGGATACCAATCACCCGGCCGGTTCGCCCCGGGAGGGCTATCCCATTGAAATCCAGGCCTTGTGGCATTTCGCCCTAAGCCTTTTGCACCGCATCGATCGTTTTGCAAAGGATTGGCAGGCCCTGGCCCGAAAGGTGAAAGCCTCCATTGAAACCCTTTTTGTTCTGCCCGATGCCCCCTATCTTGCCGACTGCCTGCAAGCCGGCCCCGAAACTCCGGCAGCCGAGGCCAGAGCCGACGACGCCCTGAGGCCCAATCAACTGTTCGCAGTCACCCTGGGCGCGGTTTCCAAAAAGGAAACCGTTGAAGCCATGCTTCGTTCCTGCATGGCGCTTTTGGTGCCCGGAGCCATTCGGAGCCTGGCGGATCAAAAGGTCAACTGCCCCCTGCCGGTATGGCACGAGGGCAAGCTTTTGAATGATCCGCAGCACCCCTACCAGGGCTCGTATATGGGGGACGAGGATACCCGGCGAAAACCGGCCTACCACAACGGCACCGCCTGGACGTGGGTTTTCCCCTCCTTCTGTGAAGCCTGGCTCATGGCCTACGGCGACAGCGGGAAAAAAACGGCAAAGGCCTGGCTCTCCAGCAGCAGTCTGCTGCTCAATACAGGATGTGCGGCCCAGATTCCCGAAATCCTGGACGGGGACCATCCGCATACCCAGCGGGGATGCGACGCCCAGGCCTGGGGAGTGAGCGAGCTGCTGCGGGTGTGGATGCGGGTGAACCGGCATTAAACAGGCATCAAGAAGGCTGTTCAACAAATATCAAGAGGAGATTAATCATGAGTCTTAAAAAACAGTATTTAAAATCCCGGCCGATCTGCAAGGTCACGTTCCGGCTGGACAAAGACGCCGTCCCGGAGGCGGAGCAAGTTCATTTAGTCGGGGATTTCAACAAGTGGCAGACCCGGCAGACCCCCATGAAAAGATTGAAAAACGGTGAATTTACCGTTACTCTAGATCTGCCTGTCAACCAGTCCTATCAGTTTCGGTATCTGATCGATCAACAGGCTTGGGAGAATGATTGGGCGGCGGATCAATATGTGCCGAGCGGTGTTGCAAACAGCGAAAATTCGGTTGTGGTTGTCTAATATGAAAGCAAAAGTCCGGGGAATCCTATGACACACATTCAAACATTTCAGGTTTATCCAAAGGTTCCTGAATCGACCCGCTTTGTCGACAAACTGGTGAGAAATCTCTGGTGGTGCTGGAATCTTGAGGCCATCGAACTCTTCCGTCGAATTGACCCCAAGCTCTGGAATGAAGCCGGGCGAAACCCCATTCTCTTTTTTTCACTGCTCTCGCAGCGGCAGCTGGAAGCCCCTGCCCGGGACAACAGCTTCCTCGCCCACATGCAGCGGGTGGAGGCCGCCTTTGAAAAACAGGTGCTGCGGACGGTTCACAAAGAAGAGACGGTGGGGCCGATCGCCTATTTTTCAATGGAGTATGGCATCCACGAAAGCCTTCCGCTTTATGCGGGCGGCCTGGGGATGCTTGCCGGGGATCATCTCAAGGCGGCATCGGACCGCGGTGAACCAATGGTGGGCATCGGCCTTTTGTATCGCATGGGATATTTCCACCAATACCTGGATCAAAACGGATGGCAGCAGGAGGAATACCCGGAGACGGATCTTTACCAGCTTCCCATTGAACGGGCAAGGGATGCGGACGGCAATGAAATCTACGTTTCCGTGCCCGGCCCTGACGGAGATATTCATATCCAGGTCCTGCAGATCATGGTCGGCCGCATTCCGCTTTACCTGCTGGACACCAACCTGCAGGAAAATACCCCGGAAAACCAGAATATTACCTCCAAACTCTATACAGCGGAAAGCAAAAACCGCCTGGCCCAGGAGGTGGTGCTAGGCATCGGCGGCATGAAGGCGCTGAAGGCCATGGGGATCCGGCCGGCCGCCTGTCATCTCAACGAGGGGCACTGCGCTTTTGTAATCATCGAGCGCCTGGCCCAGCTCATGCGGCAGAATAACATGGATCTGGCCCTTGCCCGGGAGATCGTTCCCCGCACCACGATTTTCACCACCCACACGCCGGTGGCGGCAGGTCATGACGAATTTCCTACGGATA
>JAGYOT010000262.1 GCA_018399455.1 Desulfobacterales bacterium | reverse complement strand
TTTTGCCGGCACTGCCGTTACCGGTCAGAATCTGTTTGGCGGTTCTCACAGGTATCTCCTTCAGCGGCATATTGAGCCGGCAGCCCGCCAGAAGAATGACACCGCTGACTTTGCCCAGAACGATACCGGACTTGGGAAACCGGTCCAGAGAAAATACATCCTCAACAACAATAAAATCCGGGGCCTGATCTTCAAGGAATGAGACCAGCCGGCTATAAATCCGATTCAACCGGGCGGGCAGCTCCTGGCGGGATGAGGTCTGGATACAACCGTAGGAATAGCGGGAAACAGAAAGATCTTCACCCACGACAACGGCGATGCCCGTTGCCGCAAGTCCGGGATCTATCCCAACGACCTTAACCATGGATGTCCGTGCTACTTGATCCGCTCTTCAATTTTCCGGGCGATTTCGGCCTCGTTGGCCTCCGGAAACTTCCGGATCAGCTCCTTTAAAAGCAGCCGGGCATTTCCAACTTCGCCGAGTTCCTGAAAGGCCATCCCCTGCTTGAGATAGGCCGCCGCCACCTTGTTGCCCTGCGGGTAGTCGTCAATCACCTTTTGATATTCCAGAATGGCCTTCTCATACCATTCTTCATTGAAGTAGATCTCTGCGATCCAAAACCGGGCATTGTCGGCCTTGTCCGAATCCGGATAAGTCTCCAGAAACTTTTCAAAGGCATCCCGGGCCGTCTCATAGTTTTTCTGATCAAAGGATTTCTTGGCAAACCCGTAAAGCTTGTCCTCAGCCAAATCGCTCGGCTGCTGCTTTCCGGCGCCATTGCCGTCCGTCCCGCTCTTTACCACTGCGTCAAGCTTTTCTTCGGACTCGATTCCCAGGTATTCAGCCAACCGGGAGATACGGGTATCGTTGAGCTCCACCGATTCGGAAAGCGACAAAAGCTTTTTCCGGTTGGCCTCCAAATCCATGGACAGATTCTCCAGCTCTCGTTTGAACTCGTATTCGTTTTCCTCGGATCGGCCGGACAGTTCGCGAACATCTTCTCTCAGTTGATAGAATTCGGCATCCTGGCCCGCAAACAGTTCGCGCAGCCGGTTTTCCTGGTTTTCCCGCTTTTCGACCAGCTGGTTCAAATGCTCCATCTTATTCTTGAGCTGCTTCTCCAGTGCCTGGGTACGGGCATCCAGACTGTTGATCCGCCTTTCCAGACCGACAACATCGGTTTTGGTCGCACAGCCCGCTGCCAGAAGGCAGCCGGCGATTAATGCTATAACGCTCCATTGACGCATGAGCCTAATGCCTTATTCTTAAATCACTGGTGGGACAATCAGGGATTTGATCTTCAAATAAAGGGGCGATCCCCAAAACCCGCCCCTTACAATAAGCCGTTACCTTCCGCGTATTACTTAATCCGGAAATGGCCGCGCCGGTTTTTAGCCCATGCCATTTCATTATGCCGGGGATCCACAGGCCGTTCTTCGCCGTAGCTGATTGTTTCCAGCCGGTCGGGATCAATGCCCGCGTTGACCAGAAAATTTTTAATGCTCTGAGCGCGCCGCTGCCCCAGGGCCATGTTATACTCCTTGGTGCCCCGTTCATCGCAGTGGCCCTCAATCACCACATCAACCGATGGATTGCTTCGCAGCCAGTCCACTTTTTGTGCCAGGATTTGACGGGCCTTTCTTGTCAGCGTGGAATCGTCAAAACCAAAGTAAACGTTTTCATCAAGAAATTCTTCTTTTGCCGCCCTTGCGCGCTCCGCCTGCTGACGCCTTTGAGCCGCCTCTTTCTGAGCGGCCAGCTCTTCCTCGGTCATCTCCCCTGCCTGCTCGGCAGCCTTGTGCTCGGGAGTTTCAGCAACCTCAGCCGCGTCTCCGCCCGGGGTTTGCAAAACATCCTGATGCTTGGCACAGGATACGACGAACACAAATGATACAATCAAGAGAAGAAGCCCAAATCCTAACCGTAAACGCTGATGTTTCATGTTATTCTCCTTTATCCTACGGCATTCAAGTTAAAAGGATTCCCAGTCTAAACCCAAACAATTGTTCCTGCATCTTTTCAGTCTGACGTCAGAGCCGGCGACCAGTCCGGCAGAATCTGCTCACCCGTCATGTGCACCAGCTGACGCTGATCCGTTCCCGAAGCGGTCATCACATAGAGTTTTGTCGACCCCGTTCGCGTTGAACTAAAAACGATCAGGCTGCCGTCCGGAGACCAGGCCGGGGATTCATTGCTGCCGGAATCCCGGGTCAGCTGCTCGCGGCCCTGCCCGTCCGTGCCGATTAGGAATATATCCGCATGCCCGTTATTCATTCCCGAATATGCAATGCGATCACCTTCAGGCGACCAGTCCGGTTCCGTATTATAGCTGCCTTCAAAAGTCAGGCGTTGAATATCCCCGGTCTCCATATCTTTGATGTA
This sequence comes from Desulfobacterales bacterium, assembly GCA_018399455.1. Classification (GTDB taxonomy): domain Bacteria; phylum Desulfobacterota; class Desulfobacteria; order Desulfobacterales; family Desulfosalsimonadaceae; genus M55B175. The sequence goes on along the minus strand of JAGYOT010000262.1, from coordinate 1,659 downwards.
TATCTGGGGACTCCCGGCACGCTTGGATACAAACGCCATCTGTCTCCCGTCCGGAGAAAATGTCGGAGAGACATCAATCCCCCAGCTGTCAGTTAGTCTCTTATCAATTTTTCCGGATCGGGTCAAAAGATAAATTTCCTCGTCACCGCTCGTTGACAAAGTGGCGGCCAGCTTCCCGCTCTTTCCAGGCACCCAGGTCGGGGTGATATTTATTCCTTCAAACGCAATCCGCCGGCTTTCATTGCCCCCAAGCTCCTTTACAATGATCTCCGGCCTGCCTCTTGCGTAAGAGGTATAGGCAATAAGCCGACCATCCGGGGACCAGGCGGGAAACAATGTGATGGCGTCGCTTTGTACTACCTGCTTTAAGTCTTGCCCGTCAAATTCACAGGTATAGATGCTGCTTTTACCTTCATTTTTACCGATAAATACAAGCCGGCTGCTGAACAACCCGCGTCTTCCCGTCAAACGGTACACCAGTTCATCACAGAACCGGTGAATCATCCTCCGCAGGTCATCCGCACTGCCGCCATAGCGCTTCCCAAAGAGCATTTCCCCTTTGAATGTGTCAAACACGCGAAGCTCCAAACGAACCGTATCGTTTACCTTCCATATGCCTCCGGTGACAAGGAGTTCGGCACCAATACCCGTCCAGTTCCCGAAATTGAGCGCCTTGGCGACAATGCCCTTCTCCTGAAGGTTTTCCAGAAAAGCGCCGCGATCAATCAGTTTGAAATATCCCGTAAAATCAAGTCCGGCAGTTAAAAGCTGTGTCGCCGTCTCAGCATCCTCTGCTTCAGTCCCGGGATCGGACATGCATTTAAACACCGGCACGGCCACCGGTATTTTGTTTAAGAAGGGGTTGCTGATATTGATGTAGTCGTATTGCGTCGCCGCCACGGCGGCTGTGGTAAACCCCGGCTGTCCGAACAGCAAGATTATGCATAACATCAATATGATTCGCGAAAATCGGTTCAGGTGCATGAATTCCGCCTTATTGGTTGCTTCAATGAGTGGTCAATCGTCGAAAACGATAATCAGCGCCTTAATCCGGACGGCGTAAAACCCAGCATCAGGTGATAGTACGGATATCCCTCCGGCAGGGGCGGGAGAGGATCGGATTTCATTACCGTCCGGTACGCCGACTGATCCAGGTAATTGTTGCCGGATCGTTTGGCGTACCAGACATCGGTAATCGCGCCGTCCGGCATGATTTTAATCACCAGCCGGCTTTCCAGACCCTGGGTCTGACCGGCCAGCTTTTCCGAAAAGACCCAGTTGTTTTTGAGTGCTACTGCCACTTCGGCTTGATAGACCTCTATCTGGGACATATCCTTCACGGCATGGCGCCCTCCGGCGCGGGGCTTGCCCGCTTTTTGCTCTGAGAGGCTCCGCGTCTGACCGGCGACTTCCGATTCCAACGCCTTAATACGATCAGCAACCGAAGGCGGACGGGATGCCCCGGATTTTTCCCTGACCTTCTCGACCGCGCTGCGATGGACCGCCTCGGTACGAATAGTCTTTTGTTTCATGGACTGTTTGACCTTGGGGCGAGGTTTTTCAACAATATAGTCGGAAGGATCGAAATGTTTCTCGGGCGCTTTCTTAACCGGAACAGAGGGCGCCTCGGGCGTTTCCGGCTGTTTTTCCAAAGGTTTT
>JAGYOT010000261.1 GCA_018399455.1 Desulfobacterales bacterium | reverse complement strand
GAAAAGGAAATTAGGAAGCTGAAAGAAATTCTTGATTTCTGGTTTGAAAATGAAACCCATGATCCGGAAATCGGCATTCCGGTTGAAATTGTTTCCCAGGTCTGCCAGAAGGTTGCCAGTTGGGCCCTTGCCAAAGGTAAAGTAAATGAAGATCCCCTTTTTATTTCAGCTGGTGCTTTAGCAACCGAAGTTGATGCTACTTTAAAAGCGTCTGGGTATAATAAAATCAAAAAACCGGAACTGGACCGCATTTTGGATTACGTATATGCGGATGGCTATAAAAACATTGATGATTTTGCCCAGGCAGCGGAATGGGCGGGCGTCTCTTCGCCGGGGCAAATAAGAGGTAGCGCAGATACAGTGATCTGGTGGGGGTTTGTGGATTCACAATCGCCAGACCCCCAGTTGCCCTGGACACAAGCCGAGCGGAGTTGGCTTGAAAATAGAAAGATTTTCCTTGAAGAACCAAAAATCAAAAGAATTCGCAAGGCGTTGTCATGGCAGCAGGCAGCCCAGTTTTCAGGCAAAAAGCTCATATTGGTGTGCCCCAGGCAAATCGGCGCAGAACCTGTTACTCCGCATCCATTCTGGGATGAGATCCATTACCTTTTAAACCTTGAGGAAAAACCCCAAAGCGGCATTATCCAGACAACGGATGGATTATACCAGGAGCAAAGCAGCTGGATTTTTGGCTTACCCGTAGCAAAAGAGGACGTTGTTCAAAGCTCGCCCCCGACTTTTGAATCCTTATGGGAAATACCAGAGAACACAATTGGTCCCCGCCAAAAGGAATCATTTTCCAGCATGGACAGATTGATCCGTTGCCCAAGGGCATGGGTGCTGCAGTATATCCTCGGGTTAGATCCCAATGCATCCCTGTCAGTCCCTGATGGCAACCAGGCTGTGGGGACACTGGCCCATAAAATTGTGGAAATGATTTTTAATGAAAAAACCAAGCCCTCACCGGAAGATGCCCGAAAACGTGCATATGCATTATTTGATGAAATGGTGCCGCACATGGCCGGCACTCTGCTTCAACCGGGCCGTGAAATCGAACTGGGGCGTTACCGGGCAGCCATGGGAACGGCGGTTTTCCATCTCGTAGATTTGCTCAACACCTCCGGATTGAAATATTATAAAAGCGAGATGCCGGTTGAAAAGCCTTTTAGTGAAAATTCATCTCAATTGACCGGCAGAATTGACCTGGTGCTTAAACTTGAAAACGAAGAATACGTTTTCTGGGATCTGAAATGGTCCAAACGGGCTAAATACAAGCGGGAAGAATTAGAAAATGAGGAGGCATTGCAGCTGGCAGTATATTCGTGGCTGCTAACCAAGGGTGAGGCCGGGTTCCCGCCGGGCGGATATTACATGCTTGGCCAGGCTGAGCTATTATCAGGGCCATGTGACGGCCTGCCATCCGAATGTATTGTGGGCAACCTTGATTTAAGAGGTGTATGGCAGGCTGCAAAACAGACGTTTTTAAAGCGCATGGACGACTTAATGCAAGGAGCCGTCGAAGCGGGCTACAAGGATGAAGAGGCTATCGATAGCGAGCCAGCCGATGGCTTCAAACTCGAGGCCAAATGTGACTGGTGTGATTATGTTCATATCTGCGGAGAAAAAGTATGATTACCAATATCGATTTAATCAGTGCAAGTGCCGGCTCAGGCAAGACCTATCGTTTGGCCAATGATATCATCAAGGCGATTGATGAGGGGGTAACGCCGGAACACATCGTCGCCACCACGTTTACCAACAAGGCGGCTGCAGAGCTCATTCAGCGCATTCGGTCCTTTTTGCTTAAAAAGGGGAAATGGCATGAAGCTCAACAGATCATCAACGGATACGTTGGAACGGTTAATTCCATATGTGGCCGATTCCTGAAAAACTTTTGCTTTGACGCCGGACTGCCGCCGGTGCTCGAGGTTATCCCGGAAGAAGATCAAGGGGCGGTATTTGAACGCGCAGTCGGGCCTGTGATTGCTGAATATGCCCCAAAGATAGAACCCATAGCCAGAAAATTAGGCCTCGAACAGTGGCAGGCAACGGTTAAAGAAATAATTGATAAAGCCCGAACAAACAATATTTCCGAAGAAGATTTTAAGGGTCATGCTGAGCGATCCTGGCAAGGCCTGAAGCGCGTTTTGCCTAAACCTTTTCCTGAATCTAAGGAAGATGAGTTGGATGCAGCGGTATACACAGCAGTTAATTCAGCTTTGGATTATATAGATGTGAATGATACCACACAAGCGACGAGGAAGTTTAAAACCAACATTCAAAAAATCCAGCAGCGCACATCCAGCGCAAAGGATCTGACTTGGCCTGAATGGGTCCGGTTGATCAAAAATAGGCCGGGTGCAAAAAACCGATCTGCCTGGGAATCCATTGCGCAGGCCGCATCGGTGCATCCCAGCCATCCAAGATTTCATCAAGATCTGAAAGCATTTATTTTATTGATATTCGAATGTGCCGCAAAGGCAATGCAACGATTTGCGGATGTCAAAAAACGCGAGGGTTGGATTGATTTTGTTGACCAGGAAGCCCTGCTGCTTGATTTGCTTGGATCCAAAACATTTTCTGATTTGCTTTCAGAACGGATGGCACGGTTGTTTGTGGACGAATTCCAGGATACCAGTCCCATTCAGCTTGCCCTTTTTGTTAAGATGGCGGCAGTTGTTGATGGCACAATCTGGGTTGGGGATCAGAAGCAGTCCATTTATGGTTTCAGGGGAACAGATCCGGTCTATATGGACGAAGTGATCGCCCAATTAATTGATAATAACAGACTTGATATCCTTGGGAATAATTATCGCTCTCATCCGGACTTAGTTTCGTTTACCAACACGGTGTTCGAATCGGCATTTGCCCGACAAGGTTTCCCCAAAAAAACTGTGAGGCTTAACCCCAAGGTTGAAGCAGTTGATGCAGATATGCCGCACTTAGGTGTATGGCGATTTGCGGCAAAGAATAAAACGGAGGATGCCGGGGCTCTGGCAGCTGGCATCAAATATTTGCTGAATAATTGCGAAGCCTACCCGGTTTTAGATAAAATCTCCAAAACGACAAGGCCGCTTGAAGCCTCAGATATCGCTATTTTATGCCGGCTTAATACGCAATGCAGCGATACGGCGGATTCGCTTGAAGAGCTGGGCATACGGGCATCTGTTCCAAGAACCGGGCTGCTCGCGCAAGCAGAAGCGGTCTTAGCCCTGGCTGCGCTGCGCTGTATGATCGACCCGGGGGACAAGTTGGCCAAGGCGGAGGTTGTGCATTTAACAACGCATGGATCGGGAACCCCGGAATGGTTTAAAGCGGCAGTCAATCAATCGGCTGAAATCCTCGACGCATATCCTGTTATTCAGGAATTAACCGAAAACCGCGACAAGATGATGCACATGAGTCCGGTTGAAGCAATTAACATTGCCATTCAAATTGCCAAGGTTGATCAACAGGCATTAAAATGGGGCAAACTGGATCGGCGTCTGGCCAATCTGGATGCTTTGATAGGGTTTGCCGTGTCCTATGAAGATCATTGCCAGGCATCCAAAACTGCCGGCACACCGTCTGGATTCATCCAGTATCTTAATAATTTGGCAAAAGAAAAAAAAGACCTTCAGGCAAGTGGTGCTGATGAAAAATCTGTGCAAGTACTGACTTATCACAGGGCCAAAGGACTGGAGTGGCCCGTTGTTATTTTGACTGAACTGAATGCTAAAAGTAAAGCTAGCGCATTTGGGATATCTGTTGAGCCCTCAGAGCAGACATTTGATCCGCTTAATCCATTGGCCGGCCGCTGGATCAGGTATTGGCCATGGCCATATGGGGAGTTTCGCTCAGATTTCGGCTGGGATGAATCCCTTGAACAGTGCGAGGAATCAAAATTCGAAAAAGACAAAGAAACCCGTGAACGCCTTCGCCTGTTATATGTTGGCATGACGCGCGCAAGAGACTACCTGATTTTGACTATGCGGGAAAATGGCAAGACTGAGTGGCTGGATGAACTGATTGATGAAAGTGGCAACAAAATCGTTTCCCTGTTTGGTAACGATGAAAAAATCGT
>JAGYOT010000260.1 GCA_018399455.1 Desulfobacterales bacterium | reverse complement strand
GGTTGTAGTTATTCGCGCGTACCTTCTCAATCGGAACCCATTTCACAAGGTCCCTCGCCTCATCACGGATTTTTTTGGATTCATCTGTTAACAGATAATCAAACATAGTGTTTTCCTTTCAATAAAATGACACGGATAACTCATAAATGAGTCGATAGATCGATTTGTGTTGGATCCAGGCACCGAACGGTAAAGCCTTTGTTTTAATCTTAACGTTAACGTAAAGATATCGAACCCGTTCCCTTAATGTCAACCACATTTTATTGCTTAATGGTATTGAGCTTTTCAAATCTCAACAGAAGCGGATTCAGCGAATAGTGCAGGTTTGGACGGATTCGGCAAACCGGGTTTTGTAGCGCTGGAGGGTTGGTTCGTCGATAAACCAATCATAGGTATCAAAGAACTCGGGGTGAAGCACAGGGACTTTTTTATATTGAACCCTTTGCAAGGCATGGTGGCGGGCGCCTTCAATCAAACCAGCCATGACTTCAACGGTATCATCATCAACAAGCGGCCGCACGCAGGTCGTGCGGAATTCATGAGGCAGACCGGAAGAAAGGATGCTTTGAACAGAGCTTCGAATCGAAGAAGGGTCGCAGGTTCTGGAGATCAAAGGGCTATAACGGGCTGGATCCGTTTTTATATCCATGGCCACATAATCAAGCAGATCCTCTTCGATCAACTGCGTCAGCACCTTGGGCCGGGATCCGTTGGTATCGAGTTTAACGGAGAACCCCATACTTTTGATCTGCCGGCACAATGTCGGCAGATCCGCCTGAAGGGTGGGTTCTCCGCCGGTGATGACCACCCCGTCAAGAAGTCCCCGACGTTTGACCAGGAAGGCTTCTAATTCTTCGGGATCAATAGCTGAAGTATTTTTTAGGCCGCATCGGACCAGGTCCGGATTGTGACAGTAGGGGCAGTCAAAGTTGCAGCCGGTGAGAAAAACGATGCAGCTGATCTTGCCGGGGTAATCGATAACCGAGTTTTTCTGAAAACCGCCGATATTCATGAATATTCAATTTCCTCGGCTACCTCGAGATCAAAGTTTTCCCGAATGCTGAATTCCGCCTGTTTGCCATTGTTCCACTGGTTGACAGGCCTTAAGTATCCAACAATCCGTGAGTAGACCTCAGTGGCCCGTTGACAGTAAGGACAGGTTTCATGGTAGCCGGCAATATAGCCATGGCTGTCGCAGACGCTAAAGGTAGGAGAAATAGTAAAATACGGAAGCCGGTAATTGTCTGTGACGCGCTTGACCAAAGCTTTGGTGGCTTCTATCTCTGTCACCTGTTCGCCCAGGAAGATATGAAAAACCGTTCCCCCGGTATACCGGATTTGCAGATCATCCTGAAGCTCAAGAGCTTCAAAAATATCGTCCGTGAAATTGACCGGAAGCTGGGTGGAGTTGGTATAAAAAGGGTCTGCTCCGGCATTATATTGACTCTCATTGGCACAAGAAATATCAGGAAACTGGTTCTTATCGATAAGTGCTAACCGATAGGCTGTGCCTTCGCCCGGAGTGGCTTCCAGGTTAAAGATTTCTCCGGTTTCTTCCTGAAAGGTTTCCATAGTGCTTCGCAGATAATCCAACACCTCCACAGAAAATGCATGGCCGTTATCCGTACTGATATCCTCTCCCAGAAGATTTAAGCAAGCCTCGTTCATTCCGATGATGCCGATGGTTGAAAAGTGATTGTTCCAATACGAATCCGTACGCTCCTTTATAGCCCTGAGGTAGAATTTGGAATAGGGATAAAGATTTTGTTCGGTAAATTTTTCAAGGACTTTGCGCTTAATCGAGAGGCTCTGTCTGGCGATATGCGCAAGATGGTTGAGCCGGTTGAAGAAATCGCTACGGTCCTTGGCCAAATAGCCGATACGTGGCAGATTAAGTGTGACAACACCAATGGAGCCAGTTAACGGATTTGCTCCAAAAAGCCCTCCACCGCGTTTCATCAGGACACGGTTGTCAAGTCGCAAACGACAGCACATAGAACGCGCGTCTTCAGGGGACATATCCGAATTGACAAAGTTTGAGAAATAAGGAATTCCATACTTGCCGGTCATCTTCCAGATATTTTCCAGGGTCGGATTGTCCCAATTAAACCCAGGCGTAATGTTGTAGGTAGGGATAGGAAAGGTGAAAACCCGGTCTTTGGCATCGCCCTCCATCATCACATCAGCGAAAGCGCTGTTCAGGATATCCATCTGATCCTGGAAATCCTTATATGTTTTATCCTGACCGACACCTCCGATAAGGACCGGCACATCCTGCAGGGTATGAGGAACCACAAGATCCATGGTAATATTGGTAAAAGGCGTTTGAAATCCAACGCGTGTGGGAATATTAATATTAAACACAAATTCCTGCAGAGCTTGTTTCACCTCACGGTAAGTAAGGTTGTCATAGTAAATAAAAGGTGCCAGCAAGGTATCAAAGTTTGACACCGCCTGAGCTCCGGCTGCCTCCCCCTGAAGCGTGTAGAAAAAATTGACAATTTGACCAAGCGCGGATCTCAGATGCTTCGGCGGGGCGCTCTCAACCTTTCCGGGGACGCCTTTAAATCCAACACTCAACAGATCCTGAAGGTCCCAGCCGACACAGTATACGGAAAGCAGGCTCAGGTCATGGATATGCATATCCCCGTTTTTATGAGCATTTCTGATTTCGGGAGGGTATATCCGGTTCAGCCAGTATTCGGTGGTGATATCCGATGAGATATAGTTGTTAAGGCCCTGGAGGGAATAGCTCATGTTACTGTTTTCCCTGATTTTCCAGTCCAGCTTCTGGACATAGTTTTCGACAAGTTCAACATGTGCCTTGGTTGCAATATTCCGGATCTGGGCATGCTGTTCCCGGTAAATGATATAAGCCTTGGCGGTTTTATAAAAGGGGGAATCAAGCAGGACCCGCTCTACGATATCCTGGATTTCTTCGACTTCCGGCGGACTGTTCAGAGGCATCTCATGGGCCAGGGTCAGTACCCGGAGGGTCAGGCTCTTGGCCTCTCTTTCTTTGAATTCCCCGGTTGCTTTGCCTGCCTTGGCAATAGCTTCCGTAATTTTAAAAGAATCAAATTTGACTATTCGGCCGTTTCGTTTTTTTATCGTATCAAACATGAGTCGCCCCTTTGTTAGAGAGTTGAGCTGGTTGCGCATAAACCGATCCTGTTTCCGATTCAAATGAACAATAAAATATGCAGTTGATTTGGATGCTACCCAATATATGGATTTTCGTCAAGAGAAAAATCTATATATTGTGTTTTTTATGACATTTTACTATGCGGCGGCGGGCTTGTTGGAGTTACCCAAATATAGTCGGCGATGCCCGGGCTGACCGTTCGGCCGGCTGGCAGAGGAAGCACTGTACGATAAGAAACAGGGCATCGCCTGAAGACGCGCTGAGGTATCCCGTAAGAATGACGCAAATGGCCGTTTCCGGCAAAAACAAGCATGATGCCGCTGGTTAAATTTTTGGAAACGGTCTCTGCCATGGATTCTTCCCATACGCATTGGGCTTGATAAAAGTATTCAAACTCCGTTAAACCGTGTTCCTGATGATGTTGGAACACGGAGCGAACATATTGGCGATGCTTTTCATTGCCTGTGTCGATTGTATCAGGAAGCATGGCCCTCTCCGCTTTCAGCAGGTTTTTGATGCCACCTGCTGCAATTTTTGGAGGAATGTGTGCCGGAATATTCAGACCTACCAGATCAATCCGGTTGGTTTTGATAAAAGCGAGAATATTTTGGTATAATTTGTAGTTAAACTTCCAGTTGACGGACCAATGAGTTTTTTTCAAAAACTGTGATGTTGTCAGCTGACCCTTTGTCCATTGATTTAAAACCGGTTGATATGGAAAGGCAAATGTCTCCATGCCTACGGTTACCGTTTTGTGACGGGCGGCCAGGTGTTCCAGTATTTTAAGCTGTATGGCATGATGTCTGGGATTGCTGTGTTGTTCCCCGACATAGATGACCGTGGCGGAATCCAAATCCGCAATCATTTCATCAAAGCTCACGGTCTTTCCGGTATGAGTCCGAATGATTGATTCAGGCGGATAGGAATTTTTTATGCCCTTGATC
>JAGYOT010000026.1 GCA_018399455.1 Desulfobacterales bacterium | reverse complement strand
AGCGGTCCGCCGCCCCCCACGGGAGCGTAGACGAACCCGGGCATAATGCGGTCCGTGACATGAGCCCGCATGGTCACTTGTCCCCGGCGGGTTTTGAGGCTTATGCCGTCGCCGGTTTTGATATGCCGCGGTGCTGCATCATCCGGATGAATCTGAACGGCCGGGTAGGGGTATTTTTTGATAAAACTGGGAATGGCCCGCAGGCAGGATTTCATGTCCGGCTTAAACGGGCCGGTGCCCAGGATCAGGGGATAGCGCCGGGTCAGATCCGGGCGGCTCAAGGGTGTTTCGTCGGATTCCTCGTATCTGGGAAGCCCGTCGAATCCAAACCGGTCCAGTTCGGTGGAAAAAATTTCAAATTTGCCTGAAGGGGTTTCAAACCCGGGCCTGCCGTCTTCCCGTAAAAGGCCCTGTTCCCACTTGCGGTAACTCATGGGCGAGTGGGGAAGGGTTAGGGCCTTTCGATCCGCGCTCATAAGATCCGCCATACTGAAACCGGATTCGTGAAGGATGTCTTCCAAAACCACGTCCGGGTGCCGGGGAAACATCTCTCCGTATCCCATACGTTCGGCCAGCTCCGTTAAAATCTGAAAGCCCGGCTTGGACTGGCCCACCGGTTCAATGAGCTGTTCGCGGTAGCGGATGGTATTGCCGTAATAGCAGTAGGAGGCATGTTCGAAACCGGTGGCCGCAGGTAGCACCAGGTCGGCATAGGCGGCATCCCGGGTGAGCTTCAGATCCATGCTGACCAGAAAATCAAGCTTTTCCAGGGCCTGCTGCCAAAGACCGGCATTGGGCCAGGACGTGATCAGCGAGGCCCCCAGCACCAGCAGGGCGCGAACAGGGTAGGGCTCACCCTCGATGATGGCCTTCGGAAGCAGGCTGGCATGGGGCTCTCCGCCGCAGTAATGGGCGTAAAGAGCGAACCGGTCCTTGCCGATGGATTTTTCCCACCCGGGTGTGGCCAGCTGATGGCGGTCGGGAATCGGAAAGGTCTTGCCATGGCCCAAAAAACAACGGCCGCCTTCCACGTCAAGCTGGCCCGCAATAGCCCACAATACCATAACGGCCCGGATATTCTGCACTCCGCTCTTGGTGTATTCCAGGCCCGTGTACATGATGTAGGTGGCGCCTTCGGCTTCCGCGATACGTTCGGCCAGGTCCTCGATGGTATCTTCAGAGATTCCGGTCAGCTCTGCCACGCGCTTGGGGGGAAAAGCCCTGACGTATTCGGCAAAGGCGTCAAAGCCCAGTGTCCAGTTTTCGACAAAGGCCTTGTCATATAGACCGTCCCGGATCAGGACATGGGAAAGCCCCAGGGCCAGGGCGCCATCGGAGCCCGGCCGGATCGGAATCCACTGACTGCCTTCGATTTCAGCGCAGCGGGTTTTTCGCGGGTCGATCACGATGATATCCGCACCTTCTTCTGCAGCTGTTTTCAGGCGGTTATACATGGCAGGGGGCGTGGCGGTGGAAGGGTCAGTGCCCCAGACAAAGATGAGATCCGCATTGTCCACGTCTGAGTACATATCGATATGCCGGCATCCCATGGTGAGCTTGGGAGCCAGAATCCCCAGGGAGGTGTAGCAGGGGGCACCCACACCAAAGGTGTTGGGCGAGCCATAGGGAAACAGAATGCTCGCGGCCAGGTAGATCTCTGATCCCTTCAGCTGAAAGATATCCTTGAATCCGCGTTCATAAGAGCCGGTGCCTGCATAAAATCCGGCAGCCTCAGGACCGAAGGTCTCCCTGATTTTCCGGAGCTTTTCGGCAATCAGATTATAGGCGGCATCCCAGGAAACGGGTTCAAACTCGTATGTTCCCCTGGCGCCCACGCGTTTTAAAGGCCGGGTGAGCCGCTCCGGTGAATAGACGATTTCCTCCACGCTTTGGGCCATGGGACACAGCACACGACCCGCCGGTGCGCCGGGATCTGGCTCTAAGCCGACGACCCGGCCGTCTTCATCAAAATGGGCAATCACCCCGCATCCGGGACTGTGAAAGCATAAACCGCAGATGCCCTGCCGCTTTTTCAAAACAGATGCTCCTTTAACCGGAATCTTGTTTTCTGCTGCCGAGGAGAAACTGGGAGGTAATGTGTTCCCAGAGGTTTTCGGTTTTACGGATCTTCCAGGAAACATCGCCTTTATCGGAGATCTCCAGGGGCGGATCAAATATGCCGAATTCACCGGCGAAAATCCGGCGCATGGTGTCAATGCCCCGGCGGCTGTATGGCGTGCCGTTTTTGCTGCCGCCCAGCCAGCGTTCGGGTGACGAAAAGGCCGGATCCCATGAGAACGGGTCTGAGAAAAGAAAGCGGGAATTCCTGGCCCTCAGGACCCGGTTGACCTCGGCAAGATGGGTCAAGGGATCCGCGACCTTTTCCAGAATGTTAATGGCGGCAACACTGGCAAAGCCATGCTGCCGGAAAGGCAGTGCCAGGGCATCGGCCACAATAAACTCCACGTTTTCAAAACGCCAACCATGATTGAGGTCGAGATGCTGTTCCTGGGTGAGATGGCCCTCAACGATCATGTGAAAATCAAGCTGCCGGCGTCCCGTTATTTCCCGGGCCTTGGCTATAAAGGCGGTGGATGTGTCCACTCCGATGACCCGGTCATGGGTTTTGCTCAGTTCGAACGAGAGACGCCCGACTGCACACCCCACATCCAAAGCGTCACTGCCGGCGTTTTCACCCGTGGCCGTCTGAAAGCGCTCAGACCAGAGCCGGTAGGCGTCGGCGGCGCGGCCGTCTTCCAGCAGATCTCCGAAATGGCTCCACAGATAGGCAGACAGCATCAGGGGCGTGTTGTATCCGTTGTTGCAGATTTCTGTCCGAAAGGTTTTTTGCGGCCGAAGCCCGGCAATTCCATCCCGGATGGGATAGCTGCGGCCGCAATTCGGGCAATTGAGCTCGCCATCCAGAACGTCGTCCGATATCTGTTGCCGGCTGGTAAGCGCCAGCGGTGTTTCCTCCGGCAGACAATCCGGGCATATGAGTTTTTCTGTGACCCAGTGCTTCATCGGTTTTTCCTGTTTATCGTATTATCCGCTATGGTTTTCCCGTATGGGAGAAAATAATAGTGCTGTTTTTGCCGGTCTGCAAAAAAAAAGTGTATTGCCCCGCTTAACCGGTGGTGCCTTTTAGTCAGTCGCGTTTTTCAGCGCTGTATTTTTCTTGTGACATCATTTTTTATTGACAGGACCGAGCGATGGGATTAAATATCAAATATGGTATTAATATAACCAAATATGGGAACAAGCAAACCAAATACGGGAAATTTATGTCCGGCAATAGCAATCCGAATAACGTAACGGCTGTTCACCGCGCCATCGATGTGATTGAATTTATATCCTCATCCCAACGGGAAGTCTCTTTTTCCGAAATCAGGGATCGTCTTGATATTCCGCGGCAATCCCTGATCCGCATTCTCAATACGCTTTGCGGCCGGGGCTTTCTTGACAAATCGAGCCAGCGGGGTTTTTACCGGGTCGGCCTTAAACTGCTTTACCTGGGCCACGGACTGCCTGAAAAGTTTGAATTCCGCACCGCTGCCTGGAAGGTGATGAAGGAGCTCTCCCAAAAGACGCGCAAGACCATTGAACTGACAAGCCTTGACCGGGATCAGCTGATTATACTGGAGCAGATTCGCGGCCGTGAGGCCATGTCGACGTATTCCCGGGTCGGCAGCGTCGTTGCTTATATGCATGCGGTCAGTGTCGGAAAGGTTTATCTGGGGCTTATGGATGCAGATAAAAGGAAAAGGGTTCTCGGCAAAATCGGACTGCCGGCGATTACGAAATACACCATAACGGATATGGGGCGTCTGGAGGAGGAAATCCGGGAGACGCAAAAGCGCGGTTATGGTTTCGAGGATCAGGAATTGAGAGAGGGGGTCCGCAGGGTTGCCGCTCCGGTTTTCAATGCAGAGGGCGTACATGTGGGTTGTATCGGGCTGTCGGCATCGATTTTTAGCTTTGATCTCAACGATCTGGATAAATACGGCCGGATGGTGTGCGATGCGGCGGAAAGGGTTTCCGCTGCATTGGGTTTTGTATCGAACTAAACATGTTACAAAAAAAAGGAGGGCCCATGTTTGAATTAAAAGATAAAACAGCCATGGTGACCGGCGGTGCTCAGGGGATCGGAAAAGCCATTTCCTTTGCCCTGGCCATGCAGGGGGCGAAAGTCGCGATTACCGATATTGACGAGGCCATTGCAGCTCAGACGGCGGATTTCATTAATCAGAATAGCGGAACCGCCATGGCGGTGAAAGCCGACATCACGGATATCGGAAAGGTGGAAAAAGCCGTCTCGCTGATTAAGGAGCAATTCGGAGCCGTTGATATCCTGGTCAACAATGCCGGCTGGGACCGCATGATTCCTTTTGTTAAAACAACGCCCGATTTCTGGAACAAGGTGATTGATATCAATTACAAAGGGGTGCTCAACTGTGTGTATGCGGTTATCAACGACATGATTGAGAAAAACGGCGGTAAAATCATCAGTATAGGATCCGACGCCGCCCGGGTGGGAAGCAGCGGGGAGGCTGTGTATGCAGGCGCCAAAGGCGCCATCATCTCCTTCAGCAAGTCCCTGGCCCGGGAGGTGGCGCGAAACCAGATAACCGTCAATGTCATATGCCCCGGCCCCACGGACACGCCCCTTACCCAGCAGATGCAGGCGGAAAGCGAGTTTGCCCAAAAGATTTTGTCCAAAATGGACAAGGTCATTCCGCTCAGACGGACCGGGACGCCGGAGGAGATTGCCGCGGCAGTCGTATTTTTTGCTTCCAAAGAGGCGGATTTCATAACCGGTCAAACCCTTAGCGTAAGCGGCGGGTTGACCATGAGCTAGATCGGATGAGGATAAACAGTATAAAAAAGGGGGGCACGAAGATGAAAGAACACAGCAGAACATATGACTCGGAGATGTTCATTGACACATTTGAACATACATTTACCTATATTGCCGGATTCATGCGCAATGTCCATCGGTTTGCCGAGCGCAATGCGCTGACTTGTCCTTACCGTGAAAAGACATGGACCTATCCTCAGCTGAACGGAGAGGTTAACCGGCTGGCCCGGGCGCTTATGGAAAGCGGGGTCGGAAAGGACGATGTGGTCATGCATCAGTTGTTCAATTGCGCTGAGTTTCTCTTTCTTTATCTGGCGCCGCATAAAATCGGAGCCATCAGCTGTCCGATCAATTTCCGGCTTTCTTCCGGGGAAACGGCCTATATCCTCGATGACAGCAAGCCCAAAGTATACGTCTATGATGCGGAGATAAAAGCAGTCGCGGAAAAAGCATTGGAAACGGCCTCTCATCGGCCAGACGCAGTTGTCATGGTCGATATCACCGGAAAGGAGGCGCCCTTTGCCGGTTCTGTCGCCTATAATGATTATGCCGGTCGTTTTCCGGATGAGGAGCCGGGAGTCGAACGTCCAAGCCACGTTTATGACGAGGTGACCCGTCTCTATACCTCGGGCACCACCGGCATGCCCAAGGGGGTGCCCTTAAACAACATCAATGATATTTTAAGCGCCCATGATGTGATTATGCATTACCCGCTCTCGCCTCTTGATAAGACAATGAACATGACCCCCTGGTTTCATCGCGGCGGTCTGTATTCGGGCGGGCCCAATCCCACCATGTACATCGGCGGCGAAGCCGTTATCCTCAGGAATTTTGACGCCCCGACCGTGCTTGACTACGTGGAGAAGTATCACTTGACATACCTCACCGGCGTGCCGCTCACCTTGAAGATGCTCAAAGAAGAGCAGCAGGCAAGGCCGCGGGATATCAGCTCATTAAAAGGCATCGTCACCATGGGGGCTCCCCTGGAAAAGAACCTGTGCATCGAGTGCCACAAGGTGCTGACGGAAAACATTTTCAACGGGTACGGCTCATCCGAGGCCTTCTGGAATACATTCCTCAGGCCTTTTGATCTTCCCCGGATGGCCGGATCGGCCGGCCGATCCTGTACCGATGATGATATGGCCGTGGTTAAGCTGCATCCCGACCGTCTTGCCGAGCCGGATGATAGGGTGCCCAAGGACGGCGAAACCGTAGGGGAAGTCATTGTCAAATCCCCTGCAAAATGCGCCTATGATTACATCAACAAGCCGGAGGAGGCCCGGAAAAAATACTATAAGGGCTGGCTCTACATCGGGGACCTGGCTACCTGGAACGAGCAGGAGTACGTGACCATTGTCGGGCGCAAGGACGACATGATCATATCCGGCGGAGAAAATGTGCATCCGGTCCAGGTTGAAGAGGTGCTCAATGAACACCCACGGGTGGCAAGCTGTGTGGTGGCCGGGGTCCCGGATGAAAAATGGGGTGAAATCGTGGCCGCTTATGTCATCCGAACCGATGATTCGCTTAATGTTAAAGACCTGGATGAGCATTGCCTGAACCATCCGATGCTGTCCAAGTACAAACGCCCCAGGCTGTATAAGTTTGTGGATGAGCTGCCCATGACCGCAACGGGTAAACTGATGCATTACAAGGTAAGGGAACAGGCAAAAGAGGACTATGCAAAGGGCGTGTTGGAAAAGGCTTGATGGCAACCCCGGCTAAACAAGACGCAGGCCCTTGGTAGAAAGGCGCAGAGAGGACAGTTATGGATTTTTCGCTCAGCAAGCAACAAAAGATGATTCAAAAGGAAGTCAGGCGGTTTGCCCAGGAGGAGCTGGCTCCCCGATACAGTCAATGGGACAGGGAAAAAGTATATCCCCGGGAACTGACCAAAAAAATGGGGGACCTGGGTTTTCTTGGCATATCCGTCAGCCAGGAGTGCGGGGGGGTGGGGGAGAGCCATGTCACGGAGGGAATCGTGTGCGAGGAGCTTTCCCGCGGGGATTGCAGCCTTACCATGGCGACCCATGTATCCGGCCATTTGTGCGCCGGCCTCCTGGAAAAGGGGGACAGGGAGGTGCAGAAGGCCTTTCTGGAACCTTTTCTGGCAGGCGATCAGATTCCGGCCTTCTGCCTGACCGAGCCCGGTTGCGGCACCGATGCCGGCGCTCTTCAGACCAGCGCGGAGAGAAAGGGCAGGGCTTATGTTCTGAACGGGGAAAAATCCGGAATAACAGCCATCATGGATGCTGATTTTGCGCTTGTTTTCGCCCGCACTGAGCCGGGGACCGGGGCCAGGGGGGTCAGCTGTTTCGCCGTGCCCTGCAATCATCCCGGTGTCTCCACCCAAGCCTACGAAGATCTCGGCTGTAACGCCGTGGTCCGGGGTTCCATTTTTTTGCAGAATGTGGAGATACCGGAAAGCTACAGAATCGGCGAGGAGGGAAAAGGCTTTAAGCTGGCCATGCAGGGATTTGACATCAGCCGTATTCTTCTCTGTCTCGAAGCCATTGCCCCGGCCATGGTATCGCTTGAGGAAACCATGGCGCATGTCAAGCAGCGCGAGGCATTTGGACGGCCTCTGGTAACTTTTGAAGGGGTTTCTTTCCCGATAGTCGAGCATTTCAGCCTTCTCGAATCCGTTCGACTGCTTTGCTACAAAGCTTTGTGGCTGCGGGACCAGGGGCAGCCAAGCAGCAAAGAGGCGGGAATGGTCAAATGGATGGCCCCGCGATTTTCAACCAATGCTATCCGGGACTGCATCGTCCTGCACGGCCACTATGGGTATACAAAGGAATATCCCCTGGAGCAGCGCTTAAGAGATGTCCTCGCCATCGAGATCGCGGACGGAACCCCGCAGGTGTCAAAGCTGGTGGTGCAGCGCGAAATAATGGGCAGAGGGTCTCTGCCCTATAA
Organism: Desulfobacterales bacterium; assembly: GCA_018399455.1. GTDB lineage: Bacteria > Desulfobacterota > Desulfobacteria > Desulfobacterales > Desulfosalsimonadaceae > M55B175. The sequence continues at coordinate 2,606 of JAGYOT010000026.1, read as the reverse complement.
TTACCGGTAAAGCGGGACTAAAACTCGGACCAACAAGGTTTGCCAAGGAGGTAAAAATGAATTTTGAAGAAATTATTTACGAAAAAAAAGAGGGCGTGGCGAGGGTTGCGATTAACCGGCCCGAGAAATACAATGCCTGTACGTCCCAGACGCTCATGGAGCTTCATCAGGCGCTTATGGATGCCTGGGTGGATTCAGACGTTGGAGTGGTGGTCTTTACCGGGGTGGGCGAAAAAGCCTTTTGCACCGGGGGCGACCAGTCCATCAGGGACAAAAGCGGATATGCCGGAACGATTGCCGCCCTGCCGGTGGAAGAGGGATGGCAGACGGTTTCCCAGATGATCCGGAACATCCCGAAGCCTGTTATTGCCAGGGTAAACGGATATGCCATAGGCGGCGGGCATGTATTTCAGGTTGTCTGCGACATGTCCATTGCGGCTGAATCAGCCAAGCTGGGACAGGCCGGACCCAAGGTCGGAAGCTTCGATCCAGGCTATGGAACCGGCGATCTGGTCAGGTGCGTGGGTCAGAAGAAAGCCAAGGAAATCTGGTACATGTGCCGCCTGTATACGGCAAAAGAGGCGCTTGACATGGGACTGGTCAACGCGGTGGTTCCTTTTGAGAAGCTTGACGAGGAGGTTGACAAATGGTGCGCGGAGCTGCTGGAGAAGAGTCCGACCGCACTTAAAATGCTCAAGTACGCCTTTCACGCAGAAACGGACGGGGTTTCCGGGATCACCCATCTGGGCGTCGGAGGACTCAGCCTGTTTTACGGAACCGATGAGTCCGTGGAGGGCAAAAATGCATTTATGGAAAAACGAAAACCGGATTTTTCCAAGTATCGCAAGTAAGCCGGGAAGCATTGACTTTTGCCGGAAGCTGAGGAGGCTGTCATGGGAAAGGTAGGAATCATCGGGGTGGGACAGAGCGCATTTGTGCGCACATATCCGGGTTCAATCCGCGAGCTGGCGTTCGAAGGATTCAAAGAGGCCATGGCGGATGCCGGCCTTGACCCGGGGGAGATGGATGCCACGGTGATCTGTTCCGCGCCGGAATATGATAAACAAAGATCTCCGGCAGGCGTTATCTCGGAATATCTTGGGCTGAATCCCCAGCCCACCTTTTATGTGGAGACCCTCTGTTCTTCAGGCAGCACGGGCTTAAAGCTTGCATACAGCCTTGTAGCCTCAGGCCTCCATGACGTGGTCGCGGTGATCGGTTTTCAGATTATGAGCCAGCTTTCCTCTGAAGAATCCCAGGAACGGATGGCCCGGGGGGCGGATATTCAGTGGGAATCCCCCTTTGGCACCATGATGCCGGCCTACTACGCCCTTCATGCCCAAAATCATATGGCCACTTACGGCACGACCCCGGAGGATCTGGCTTTAATCAGGGTCAAGGCGTCCACCTACGGCCAGATGAACGAAAAGGCGGTATACCGAAAAGCCGTGGATCTTGAAATGTTCTCCGATCCGGAAAATAAAATGGCACAGCCCGTATCAAGCCCTCTTCGCACCGGGGACTGTTGCGCCAATGCCGACGGAAGCGCCTGCGTGATTGTTGCCAATGAGGATAAAGCCCGGGCCCTTTGCAGAAAGCCGGTCTGGATCAAGGGGTTAGGTGCGTCATCCGCACCTGTCAATATGGCCGGAAGAGACGAGCTGAACCACCTGTCCGTGGGCCTGGAGGCCGGGCGCCAGGCGTATGCCATGGCCGGTATCAGTCCCTCTGATGTTGATGTGGCCGAAGTTCATGACTGTTTTACCATAGCTGAATTAATGGCTTATGAAGACCTGGGCTTTGCCCGGCCGGGAAAAGGCCGGGAACTGATTCAATGCGGAGAGACGTACAAGGAAGGAAAAATTCCGGTGAACGTGGATGGGGGGCTTCTTTCCAAGGGGCATCCGATCGGTGCCACAGGCGGCTCCCAGATACGCACCATCGTGCTTCAGTTAAGAGGAGAAGCCGGTGCCATGCAGGTGGTTCACCCGGGTATCGGCTTGATTCATAATATCGGGGGCGTGGGCCTTTACGGAAATGTCACCATACTCGGCCGGGATTGATCGTCTGGGATAGAAACCGGGCGATGACAGGGTGATCCTAAAACCGGCAATTTATGTTTGCTTATTCAGGGGAGGCGTGCAATGGGAAAAAAGGAGCTGGATACGAGATTCGCCAGATTTGGCACGGTCAGCTTTGCCAGTGTCACTCAGGTCAATGATTTCATCGATTATCTTGAAGATGGAAGACTGATGGGGACGCGATGCAGTCAGTGCGGATTGCATTTTTTTCCGCCCCGGGCCCATTGCTGCAAATGCCTGACAAGCAGCATGGATTGGTTTGAAGTGAAAGGCGAGGGCAGGCTTGTGACATATTCCACCCTTCAGTATGCCCCTGCCGGCTTCCAGGAGGATCTGCCTTACACGATCGGTTTGCTGGATTATGGAGGATACAAAGTCTTTGGTCGTTTGAGCCAATCGGTCAAAAAAGATCACCTCCATGTCGGGATGCGGATGAAAGCAGCGGTCCGCCGAACAACGAGGGGACAGTTGACCTATGCCTTTGAAGCCCTGTGAAGCGGCAGGGTCTGGCACAGGGTTAGCATA
>JAGYOT010000259.1 GCA_018399455.1 Desulfobacterales bacterium | reverse complement strand
GGGGTGGCCACTTATGTGAATCCGGCTTTTGAGCAGACTTTCGGTCTGTCCCGCGATGAACTCCTCGGCAAACAAATCGATTTTGTGCCGAAAGAGAACTGGCCGGAGACCCGGGCCGCCATCAAAAAAATGCTGGCCGGCCAGAAAATCCATCTTTTTGAAACCCGTCGTCTGACTCGGGACGGCAAGGTGCTGGACGTCCAGTTAAGTTCCACACTTTACCACAGTGCTGACGGCATGCCGGCGGGAAATATCGTCACCCTCCGCGATATCAGCGCGCAGAAACGCGCGGAAAAAAAGCTTCAGACCTACCATGACAATCTGGAAGAGCTGGTGGCCGAGCGCACCGCGGAACTGGAACAGGCCAACCGCAAGCTCGAACAGCAGATCGAGGAAAAAAAACGCGCTGAACGCTCTCTTCGCGAACATCAAAAGGAGCTGCGGGCCCAGTCCCATCACCTGGAAGAGGTCAACACCGCCCTGCGGGTATTGCTAAAGCAGCGGGAGGAGGATAAAAAGGAACTTAGCAGCCTTGTGCGCAGAAACGTCGAAGAACTGGTCACCCCCTATCTGGAAAAACTGTTAAACAGCCGCATGAATACACGGCAGAAAACACTGCTTCAAATCCTGAAAACCAATCTGGATCATATCATATCACCCTTTATCAACAAGCTCACCGAACAGATGGGCCATCTGACGCCCATGGAGATCCGGGTGGCGGACCTCATAAAAGCCGGCAAAACCAATAAGGAGATCGCCGGCCTGCTTTTGGTTTCCTATAATACCGTATTGTTCCACCGGCATAATATAAGAACCAAATTAAATATAAAAAACAAAAAGATAAACCTAAGGTCCCATTTATTGTCGCTTGATAAATAGCGGGTTAAGCCCACTATTTTACTACTTCTTTGTACTCTTGACTTTAACGTTAGTACCGTTAGCATAAAAGTAAGAGAAACAGTTCCTGAACCAAAACAATTACCTCCGCCTCAACAGCAATCTCCACACGTGGAGCCTTATGGCAGACCTCACTGTCCCGGATATGATGCTTACGCCTGGCGAACCTCACGTCATCTCCAGCGTGATCATGAAGACCCAGCAGGGGGGGCTCGCTTCCGTCTCCGGACTTCTTGGCGCAATGCTGCGTGAAAACCCGGGTCATGCAACTCAAAAGGATGGACAATGGTGGATTGGAAGTTAACCGCAACCAAACTCTACTGCGAAACAGTGGGTCAGTGGGTCACTGTTCTCGTCTACAAGGACGGCAGCGTTAAGTGCAGTTATTACGAACGGAAAACGGCCGCGGCGAAAGGCCGTGGACGGACGCCGTGTTCAGGCTATGACAAATGCCCCGTAATCTCATCTTACAAAAAAGATGTATTTCAGCGGGAACGGCAGGCAGGCGGTTTTTAGGCCTGCCGCCGCGCCGGGGGTGGTCGCTTTGCGGGGCAAACCAAGGAAAAGGAGGGCTAAAATGCAAAAAAAGATTTTTTGTGTCAGAGTATTATTGGTGTTTGTTCTCTCGTTGGGCCTGATGGCGTGGGGGTGCCAGAGCACATCTTCCAGGAAAAGCGTATCCTCCGGCGAGTTCGCCCCTGTCAAAGTAGAGAACGCCACGGTGGAGCGCTTGAACGAGATTTCGCCGGACAAGTTTAACAAATCTGACGTGCTGGTGTTTCGTACCATTTTCAACTTCAAGAACCCCGGCAGTGAACTGGCAGTAGTCAAAAATTTCAGCTTCGAGGTCAAAGTCGACGACGGCACGGCCGACAAAACCATTATCCAGAGCGCATCCATGCCGAAAGCCTTCATCCCCGCCGGCGAGACCTTTACCTGGTACGCCAGCTGCCCCCTGAACTACGGCGGCATGATCGGCTCCTATGTCACCAGGGGGCTAGGGGGCGGAGGCATCAAAAACGCCGTGGGCAAACTCAACGAGGTCTGGAAAGCCCTGGGTAACGACGAAAAAACCTTTTATATCTCAGGGCGGTATGCCACCGCTTACCCGAACGTACCGGATGCGGAGACAAAAGTCCGGAAGTTTGATTTTGAACATACGATTCCTGAATTATAAGCGGCAAAAGGTATTACAGAATGCGGAATACTTCGATTACCCGTGAGACTTGGGCAAAGCTTCGACCGTTAGCAGGCGAGGATACCTTTCCGAAATTACTGCGCCGCAACCATCAAAACTGGGGTGCCAGTCGCGTGGCTTATCGCTACAAGGACTTCGGCATTTGGCAGGAGCTTACCTGGAAGGATAATTACGATCGGATCCGAAAGTTCGCCATGGGACTGGCCAGTTTGGGATTCCGCCGGGAAGACCGCATTGCCATAGGCGGGGAAAACGCGCCGGAATGGTTTTTCGGGCAGATCGGGGCCCAATGCCTGGGAGGCGTTTCCGTGGGGTTATATACGGATGCAACCCCCAAGGAGCTCAAGTATGTCATTGATCATTCGGATGCCAGGATCGTCCTGGTGGATGACCAGGAGCAGGTGGACAAGATCCTGAGCATCCGTGAGGAACTCCCGAAGGTTGAGAAGCTGATATACTGGATTGCCAAGGGCATGTGGGGCTATGAAGACGACTGGCTCATCGCTTTCGACGATGTGATGGAACTTGGCGAAGCCTACGAAAAGAAAAATCCCGGATTCTTCGACGAGTCGGTGGACAGCACGCAAGCGGATGATATGGCCGTATTATTGTACACTTCGGGCACAACCGGACTTCCCAAGGGAACCATGGTGACCTATACGAACCTGCTTTCCATCTTCAATGGCTGGGATGCAGCGCTGCCGTGGAAACGCGACGATGAAAACCTTTCTTTTCTGCCGCCCGCCTGGATCGGCGAACAAATCTTTACGGTAGCGCCGAACCTGGGCAAGGGCGTGGTGGTCAACTTTATCGAAAAGGCGGAAACAATCCGGGCGGATTTGCGGGAAGTGGGCCCCAGGGTGCTTTTGTTCGGGGCCAGACAATGGGAGATGGTCTGCTCGGAGATTCAGTCCAAAATGATAGACGCGCCCTGGTGGAAAAAATCCGTTTATGAGCTCTTTCTCCCTGTAGGCTACCGGATCGCAAAGTTTCAGGAACAGGGGCAGCCCATCCCCTGGTATTGGAAGGTGCTGCGGTTTTTCGGATACTGGAGCGTTTTTCGGCCGCTTCAGGACAAAATCGGGTTCCAGAAGACAAGGACCCCGATTACTGCCGGCGCGGCCCTGAGCCCCGACAACCTGAAACTCCTGAGGGCCATTGGCATTCCGATTTTCCAGGGATACGGAGCGACAGAGGTCTCCGGCCTGGATACCGTTCAGGTACAGAAAGACTACTACCGGCCGGAAGGCTCAGGCGAACCGTTTCCGGGCGTGGAAATCCGGATCACGGAAGAAGGCGAAATCCTGCTCGGCGGTGTAGGTGTCACCCACGGCTACTTCAAGCAGCCTGAGAAAACTGACGAATCCTTTCACGGGGGATACTTCCACACCGGTGACGGGGGATACATGGATGACTGGGGGGAGCTTTATGTGGTTGACCGCGTCAAAGACATGCAGACTTTAAAAAACGGCGAGAAGTTTTCTCCGACCTATATCGAGGGGAGACTCAAGTTCAGCCCGTATATCAAAGACTGCATGGTTGTCGGCAACAACCGGGATTTCGTGGTCGCGATGATAAATATGGACTATGAAAACACCGGCAGATGGGCGGAACGAAACCACATCCCATATACTTCGCACCAGGATCTGTCTCAGAAGTCGGAGGTCGGGAAGCTGCTCAAGGACATCGTGAAAAATCTCAACCGCGTACTGCCTGAAAGCCAGAAAGTGATACGCTTCGTGGTACTGCACAAAGACTTCGATCCGGACGAGGCGGAGTTGACCCGGACACGAAAGCTGCGGCGGGATTTCATGGAAAGCCGCTACGAAATATTGGTCCGCGGTCTCTACGAAGGCCTGGATCAAGTGGATATGGAAACCACGGTTACCTACAGCGACGGCCGGCAGACAACCTGGAAAATCCCGATAATTGTTAATGACGTGGAGAAATAAAACATGGCAGTGGATAGCCGAAAAATCACCAAAAAACGGGAACAACGCTATAGCTA
>JAGYOT010000258.1 GCA_018399455.1 Desulfobacterales bacterium | reverse complement strand
TTCTCGACCGGCTTCGAAAAAAACTGGCCGAATTGTCAATTGAATACCAGGGCCACTCCATTGGCCTGACCATGAGCGTCGGTCTCACCGCGTTTTCCTGGGAGACGGCCTTATCCAAAAAAGAGTTGATCAGGCAGGCGGACTCAGCCATGTATCAGGCCAAAAAAGCGGGCCGTAACCAAACTGTGTGCTACAAACCCGAATCGTGAAGAAAACCGCCGCCCTTTCAAGCCAGGCCGTTAAGATCAGAAAGCCCCACCCCTGACCCATAACAGCCGCATACGCTTTGGTCCCATCCCTGAACCCGGAGCCTTCGCCCTCTGAAAAAAACCGCCTCGTCCTGAAGGCCATGCCAATGACTTGCCGTTCCTTGACTTCAAAAATGGCCGGCAGCTTTACGCTTTGCCCCGGCGGCGAAAAAAATGGACAAGACATCCGGATAACTGATAATAAAAACGAGGGATCGACGTATAATCGCCGCGGCGGAATAAATCGCTTTTTAAGAACCCTCAACCTTAAGGACTTTTTTTGACCCGGAATTTCGTAACGCCGCGATTCAGCTTCTTTTTTGACCCGCGGGACCATGGCCTTCTGCAGATCGTCAATGAAATGCTGGCCGGCGACATCTCAAGGCTGCATGCCCAGCGACGGTTTTTCCATTATCTCCATCCCCGGGGCATAAAAGAGATGGCCGAATCCAGAGGCCTCCGGATCGCCTATGCCGTCATCCATCTGCTGGAGTCGCTGGAATGCGGGGAAGTGGAGAACCGTCTGTGTGCCCTTCGGGCACTGCGGGATGAAGTCATGTGCAGCGACAACCAGGAGCTGCAGATCAATACTGCCCGCGTATTGATCGAGATTATGAAGGATCTGGTAAGAGCGCACGGCAACTATGCCCGGCAGCTGCAGCTGGCTCATGACTTCCGGATGGTCGCCTCTGGCAAGCCCCGCCTCGTAAGAACTTATCTGAAAAAGTATCATTTGCTGGAAATGCCTGAGGAATGGAACCAGCTTGCTTTTGACGATCATGTTCATGACGCCAATACAAAGGGCCGCAAATCCGCCACCCACCTGATTATGGATGCCTGGATAAAAGGCATCCGCCGTCTTCGGGTGATATACTACAATTTTATCCGGCCCGAAACTGCTGAGGAGCTTATCGAAGCAGCCGATATCATGGGCGTTTTGGTCCGCATCGGCATTGAATACTCCGTCTCGTTCTATAATCGGTACGTGCAGTTAATCTGGGTCCCCCGCGGCTTTGCGGATGCAGATGATTTTATTCGCTTTCTGGCCAAAGATCGTATGGATGCCCTGATGAACGACGGCGGGGAGGTATCCGACTATCAACGAAATTGCGTGCTGGCGGTTCTCGATCGTTTCAACCGCAGCCATCGCCATGTCATAAACGAAGCCTTTGGCATCCGTCTGCCCTCCGTTGATACAGCCGAATTTCTGGCCTTTGTGGATATCGGACAGGCCTCTTTGTTGCACCTGGCCAATTTCATTCATGCCCTTCTGATGCCCCTTTTTGAAGCCAAAACACAAATGCTCCGCCGGCAGTACGCACACGCCGATGAGGCTGAAAAAAAACGCATTGCCGGACTTATTGAAGAAATGGATCAACTGGACCTCCAGGCCATTTATGACCAGTACCTGAAACCCGAGCAGGAAACCAGGCTTTTAAAGGCACAGTATCCCGGCATCGGCGAACCGCCTGGCCTCATGCAGCTTTCACCGTCCCAGTTAATCGATCGGCTGTCTCAACTCGAATCCGGTTTCCGTCTGACCCTTAATCTGACGGATATGACGGTTGAGGACGTACTGGAGATCCTCTATGACTGCAACGGCATGATCACCCGCCTGGAAATTTTTAACCTCAAGGATTTTGCAGACGGAAAACTGGAGCAGATTCCCGCGATCAGTGATCTCCAACAGTGCATCAACAGAGGCAATGTAATTAAATTAAAACGCATTATTCTTGAAATCATCAAGCGGATTGAAGGACAAGGGGATTTAGGCAGCCGCAGCCGGGTGCAGAAATTCAAGCGCATTCTGGCAGATATTGAGTCGTTTAAAAACATGTATAAGGGCAAACCGCTTAAACCGAGAATGGGAAGCGATTCAACAGGTTATTCGCCAAGGCATTACGGGATGGGGCTGGCGGTAATGGACGCATTGCCGAGACGGGCGCAAAAGGCGGTGTTTTCCAGAGAAGAACCACCGCGACTGATTATTCCTTTTCATATCGATACGGCACTCCAGATCACCTATGCCTCCAACCAGCAAAACAAGGGCCTGTTCGGCAGAATCAGCAAAACCCTCCGCACCATTCCGGGCCTTAGACATCTCACCCGGCCCAGCCGCAGAGAATGGATTGCACTGATCAATTTCACCCGCATCGAAAAAAACGGTAATATCGTTACGTTAGGCGGAATTAAGCAGAAGGCCTCCAATCAACTCTCCCTGATCCCGCAGGCGACTGCGGAACCCGGAACGCCGCGCTCATGGCGATACCTTCGGTCAACCGCAAAGAATATCCTTAAAGTGCTTGTCGGGTTTATCCCCGCCTGCCTGACCTTTTCATTGACCCACGACTGGTGGGTGCTGATGTATTTTGGGGCCGTTATCTGGTTTGGCATTACCGGGCTTAGAAACATCGTCCAGTCGATTATCGCCGGGGGCGGCATGCGCCGCTCTTCACTGCTTCGATGGAACGATTTCATCAGCTGGGAACGGCTCGCGGACTCGCTTTTTTTTACCGGGTTTTCCGTTCCTCTGCTTGATTTTCTGGTCAAAACCCTGTTTCTGGATCAAGGGCTGGCTATCAACACCACAACTCACCCGGCCCTTCTGTATGCCATCATGGCATTGGTCAACGGGATCTACCTTTCGAGCCACAACATTTTCCGGGGCCTTCCCAAGGAAGCGGCGGTTGCCAATCTCTTCCGCAGCGTTCTCTCCATACCGGTGGCCTTTGCTTTTAACGCAGGACTTGGGTTTTCCCTTGGCGCCGCCGGGGTAACGGAGGTAAACACGATTCTGCAGAGCTGGGCGGCTGTTATCTCCAAGTTCTCGTCAGATTGCGTCGCCGGGTTTATCGAGGGGACGGTGGACCGGACAAAAAACATTCAAAACCGCCTGGGCGACTACCGGCAGAAGCTGGATCAGTTCCTGGACGTTTACGCCCGCCTGGAGATGCTTTTTCCCGAGAACGACGTCTATGATCTGCTTGATCGCCCGCTGGAATGGTTTGCCTCGGCCGAGGACACTTCGAAGGATCTGATAAAAATCATGATTATCAACAGCCTTGATCTCCTTTATTTCTGGATGTATCAGCCCAGGGCCAGAACCGCCTTCCGGGATGTGCTTCGTGAAATGGCGCCTGATGAACGCTGCGTCCTGATCAAGGCCCAGCAAATTTTAAAAATGGAGCGCGAAATCAGCCAGATGTTTATCGACGGAATCGCCGGCCGTAATTTTTCCCGCCCCCTGGCCTTTTACCTCTCCCGCTCCACTGAGTACCTCCGCGCCATTGAAAAGTTAAACGCTGTCTTTGAGGACAGCCGGACCTGCGCATAGGCGAATCCATGTATTTACTTTTTTTCTATCTTTTTCTGGCCCTGGGCTTCTCCTTTATCTGCTCGATCATGGAATCCGTTCTGCTTTCGGTAACACCCAGCTTCGCCGCTGCATACGAGACGCAGTCGCCGCGCCAGGGCGGCAGGCTCCGGAGGCTTAAGACCGACATTGACCGCCCCCTGGCCGCAATCCTGAGCTTAAACACCATTGCCCACACTGTGGGAGCGGCAGGCGTAGGCGCCCAGGCCATGGTCGTATTCGGCAGCGGCTATGTCGGGGCTACCTCTGCGGTTCTAACCTTCTTAATTCTCGTGCTGTCGGAGATTATCCCCAAAACCCTTGGGGCGGTTTACTGGCGGCAGCTGGTTCCGCTCACCGTGATGCTGGCCCGGATGATGATTTTTGTGCTCTATCCGCTGGTCATGATGTCCCTGTTGATTACCCGGTCATTATCCGGAGACCGGCAATTAAACGTCATCAGCCGGGAGGAGATCAGCGCCATGGCCGAGATGGGATTAAAAGA
>JAGYOT010000257.1 GCA_018399455.1 Desulfobacterales bacterium | reverse complement strand
TAATCTAAGTATAGTGACAGATCGGGAATGTATCAAACCCATGCAAAAAATTGGCTTTGGAGAAAAATCATTTTTTAAATCTGTCCGCAGGGCTTATATTTTTTTATAAGAATGCGGCGATCTAAAAATTTTACCCGTGGGTTTGGCCAGGAAAGAGGCGCTTGATGAGGTGTCTGGTTTACAGGCTTGGACAGGTCGAATACGGAGCGGCTTACCGGATGCAGCGACGGCTGCGGCAAATGCGAATTGAGGGGGCGATCCCCGATGTCTTGCTTCTCCTTGAACATCCGCCCACCGTCACTCTCGGCAAGACCGGACAAACGAAGAACATCCTCGTATCCCCCGACCAGCTTCGGGAGAGAAAAATCGCGCTGTATTTTTCAGGAAGAGGCGGAGATGTCACCTATCACGGCCCCGGCCAGCTGGTGGCCTACCCGGTTTTATCACTGAAGGCCCGGAACCGGGATGTACACCAATATGTCCGCCGTCTTGAAGAGGTTGCCCTGCGAACGCTCAAGGGCTTTGATATCGAGGCCGAAAGGGATGAAAGCCATCCCGGCGTATGGATCGGCGGAGAAGAGATTGCCGCGATCGGGCTGAGCATAAAAAAATGGATTACCATGCACGGCCTTGCGCTTAATGTATCCCCGAACCTGGCGCATTTCTCCCTTATTCACCCATGCGGTTTTACCGAAAGAAAAGCCACCTCAATGGCCAGGGTTTTAGGCTGCGAGGTGCCCATGGGGCCGGTGATTTCAGGTTTCATCCGTTCCTTTTCAGAAATCTTTGAGACAGCGATGGAGCCGGGCAGCGATACCCATCTCAGGAGCCTTTATGAAGAAAGCGTTTCCTCCCTGGATCAGGTGGAGGGCTCCTGATCCGGAAATATTTCAAACAATGGAAAACCTCTTGGAGGATCTGAATCTCCACACCATCTGCGAGAGTGCCCGATGCCCCAATATTGGATTTTGTTTTGCGCGCAGCACCGCAACATTTCTGATACTTGGCGATGTTTGTACCAGAAGGTGTAGATTTTGCGCGGTCAAAAAGGGCGTGCCGCTGCCCGTGGATAAGGCCGAACCCGCATCTGTTGCCGAGGCGGTCCGCAGATTGGGCCTGCAGTATGTTGTTATCACCTCGGTTACCCGGGACGACCTTGCTGATGGAGGGGCCAGCCAGTTTGTTAAGGTTATTCGATGCCTGAGGGCTCAAAACAAAGACGTGCGGGTGGAGGTTCTGATACCGGATTTCTCCGGCGACCTCGGAGCATTGAACGCCGTTGTTGAAGCCGGGCCCCAGGTTATCAACCACAATATCGAAACCGTCTCCCGATTGTACCCCGAGGTAAGACCGGGGGCCGGCTATAAACGGTCCATGGACCTGCTCTCCAATGTAAAACAAATCAATCCCCAGGCCGTAACCAAGTCCGGATTAATGCTTGGCCTGGGGGAGAGAAAAAGCGAGGTGATTCAGGTGATGGACGATCTCAGGAACATCAGCTGTGATCTGCTTACGATCGGCCAGTATCTTCAGCCTTCCCCTAAACACCATCCGGTCGTCGAATTCCCTCCTCCCGAAGTATTTTCCGAATATGAAGCCATGGCGCTTGAAAGGGGCTTTAAAGGGGCGGCTTCGGCGCCGCTGGTGAGAAGTTCGTTTAAGGCGGACGAGCTTTACCTGAAGGCCAAATCCTGATAGATTAAAATATTGATTGAAGTCCTTTAAAATCATATGGAACAAGAAGTTTAAAAATTTGAAACGCTCAGTTTAACAACAACCCTATCAGACCGAAAGTTCGACCCATGCTGACCGAAGACGAGATCAAAAAAGTGGTCCTGGAGCTTATCGGCGATATCGCTCCGGAAGCGGATACCGAAAAAATCAATCCTGAAGAGCCCCTGCGCAACCAGTTCGATTTTGATTCAGTGGATTTCATGAATTTTGCTGTCGCGCTTCAGGATCGGCTGAAGGTGAGAATACCCGAGGAAGCCTATTTGCAGCTCGCAACACTGAAGAGCTGCATCGCTTATTTGAAATCGAAAACCACATCCTAGCAAAGGGTCAACACGTATCGGATTGAAGAGGCAGGGTGACCCGCATCAGCCCACCGTCATCCGGATTGCGTTTTCTTTTGAACCCGAGAGCCTCGCAGAGCCTCAGCATAGGGCGATTTTCGGCCAGCACTTCCCCGTAGAGTTCTCCGATTCCCTTTTGTCTGGCATAATTGATAATCCGGCGCATAAGCAGGGGTCCCAATCCCATACCGGTCATGTTGCGGCGGATAAGGATGGCATATTCCGCCCGTTCATTATCCGGGTCCGCTGCCAGCCGCACCACCCCGTAGAGCCCCGCCTCTTTTTGATCGGCCGGATCACAGAGAACCAGCGCCATCTCGCGGTCGTAGTCAATCTGGGTCAAACGCGCCGCCATCTCGTGAGACAGGGCTTTCATGGCATGCAGGAACCGCAGCCGGATTTCTTCACCGGAGAGCGTCGAAAAAAGCGCCTGCAGTGCCGGTTCGTCCTCAGGCTTGATAGGACGAATCAACAGTTGTCTGCCGTCCGGGAATGTAATGGTCTCCTCAAGCTCGCCCGGGTAAGGCCGGATCGCCAGCCGCCGCTCCGCAGGGACAGAGGATCGAACCAACTTTATTCGGGCATCAAGGGCCACCACGCCATGCTCATCCGCGATCAGCGGATTAATATCCAGCTCGGCGATATCTGCGATATCACTCACAAGCTGCGACACCTTGACCAGAGTCATCGCAATGGCGTTCAAATCCGCGGCCGGTTTGCCGCGATAGCCTTCAAGCAATCGATTTATCCGGGTTCGCCCCATGACTTCGCGGGCAAGGTGTATATTAAGAGGCGGCAAAGCAATGGCCCTGTCCTGAATAATTTCAACCGCCGTACCGCCCTGGCCGAACAGAATCACCGGCCCGAACTGTACATCATCGATAACCCCGACAATCAGCTCCGTCGCATTGGGGCGATGCACCATGGGTTGTACCGTAAACCCGGATATCCTTGCCTCGGGCAGATTTTCATGAATTCTCTGCTTCATGGACACGGCGGTCTTTGTTACCGCCTCCTTTGAGGTCAGGTTCAACGCCACCCCACCTGCATCGGACTTGTGGCTAATATCGGGGGAAAGGATCTTCAGTGCCACAAATCCCCCCAGACGGGCCCCGATCTCGGCTGCCTGCTCAGGAGTTTGCGCCTTATGGGTCTCGACCACGGGAATTTTGTAAGCGGACAGTACGGATTTTGCCTCGGTTTCGGTCAGCCACTCGCGGCCCTTCGTAAAGGCCTGCCCGATAATCTGCCGGACCCTGTCCGTTTCCGGCTCGAAGGCCTCCGGAATATTGGGCGGCGTCTCCATCAGCATCTTCTGGCTGCGCCGGTATCGCACCATCTGCATAAATCCGCGTACCGCTTCAGACGGTGTCTCATAGGACGGTATCCGGTTTGCGGCAAACATCTTACGGGCCTCACGGGCGGAGTCTATTCCCAGCCAGCTGGTAAAAACACCGGGCCCGAAAGCCATTGAGCCCTTTCCTTTCAGTGTTTCAACCACCGCCCGGGCAGCATCCGTGCTTGAAGCCACCGCCGTGGGACAATTTAAAATGAGGAGGGCATCGACCCCTTTGTCTTCGAGGAGCACCTGCAGCGCATTAACATAGCGATCCGGCGGCGCATCGCCGATAATGTCCACAGGGTTTCCGTGGGACCAGGTAGGCGGCAGCACTGCATCCAGGCGTTTCATGGTATCAGGTGAAAGTTCGGCCAGTCGCCCTTTTTTATCAATCAAAACATCGGTGGCCATTACCCCGATCCCTCCGCCGTTGGTCAGAATAGCCAGAGCATCACCCCGAAATCGGCGTGACATGGCAAGGGTTTCAACCGCATCGAACAGGGCCTGCATATCCATTACCCGCAGCATTCCAGCGCGTCGAAAAGCAGCATCGTAGACTTCATCGGCACCGGCCAATGCGCCTGTATGCGAGGCAGCAGCCCTGGCTCCTTCCGAATGACGTCCGGCCTTGACCACGACCACAGGCTTCAACCTGGCGGCTGCCCGCGCTGCGGACATGAACTTGCGGGCATGGGAGATGGCCTCG
>JAGYOT010000256.1 GCA_018399455.1 Desulfobacterales bacterium | reverse complement strand
CCGACAAGAAGAATAACGGTCATGGTCCGCTGGCCTGGATGGCCGGGACATGGGGATGGCGAAGCCCGTTCTTCGCCATCGGGGTCGTCACATTCGGGCTGGGTGCCGCGGTCTTGATATGGATAAGTGATTTCAGCGCGGACAACGCCGTTTCCGACGAAAAGCAGGGCGCTTCCCCGGCATCGGCCCCGAACAAGACACCGTCCACCATCCGGATTCTCGTTTCTTTTCGATTCTGGGTCCTGGCTGTTATCTTTGCCGGTTTTTTAGGCGCCTTTATGGCCCTTCAAGGTTTGTGGGCCACGCCTTACCTGGTCTCCGTCTATAGCTTGGAGCCCGTACGGGCCAGCTGGTTCAATATGTTGATTCCCGTCGGCTTCGTGGTTGGCGCGCCGGTTTTCGGCCGAGTTGCGGACCGGATGTTTCGAAACAAGGTCACCATGCTCATCATTATGTTGGCCCCAAAAACCGCGATCTGGGTGATTCTCACCTATGGCTGGCATATCACGGGCCTTCCGGCAATGGGTTTCATGCTTTTTCTTTTGGGAGCGCTTGCGGGTGGATTTACCACTGGATTGTGGGCGCTGGTAAACGAGACAACTTCCAGGGAGATTTTGGGCAGTGTCTCGGGTTTTTTGAATACCGCTCCCTTTTTAGGGATGGCTGCCATGCAGGTGATCACCGGCTGGCTCCTGGACCGTGCCGGCCGGGGAGTTGAAGGGGCCTATCCGCCGGAGGCCTTCCAGGCGGCGTTTTTGTCCTGTTTGCTTGTGATGGCTGTTTGCCTTGCCCTGTGCATCGGATTCAGGAAGCAACTGAGCAAACCACGCGCCGGAGCCCCTTTTTGATGCTTTTCATGAAAACTTTCAAAAAATTTATGTTTTCAACCAAGGGAGAGGTAATGGGAGATGAAGATTAGATACATTCTGGCAGCAGTCATCCTTTTGTTGAACTTCGCCTGCAGCGATTCAAACTGCAACAATCCCCTGTATGGTTCCATGCAGCAAATCCTGGATTCCGGCTGGGAGGACTATTCAAGCGACAAGCCCGGCTTCGGCGGAGGTTTGGCGATGCAGATCCTCTCCCCCGGCTGCGATTGCTTCCTGAGCACCGCCATGGGAGATGTGCGGGATTATTCGAGCTTCAGGTGCGCCAGCACCACCAAGACCTTCACGGCAGCGGCGGTCATGCTTTTGCATCAGCAAGGGCTGCTCGATATTCATGATTCCATCACGGAGAACATCCCTGGAACTTCAGATCCCTATGTACCGGATAGTCCGGAGTATGACATCCCCTTCAAAGGGCAGATAACGATAAAGCTGCTTCTGATGCACAGGGCGGGCGTTTTCGATTTGGCAAATTCAGATATCCCTGAAGATAAAGGACCTCCATACGGTGGTAAGAATTATATAGATTATGTAAAAGACAGCGATCCCTATCATCCGTTCACATTTGATGAACTCCTGGGGGTTGTGGCTACGTATCAGCTTTTTGAATTCGAGCCCGGGGTCCGCTACGGGTATTCCAACACCGGTTACTCCCTTTTGGGAAAAATCATCGAACAGGTTTCAGGGGTTAGCTACAACGATTTCATCATGGATGAACTGATTGTGCCGAACGGCCTTATTGACACCTTTCCCTTGTCGGACTCCCATCAGACAACTCTGCCGGCTCCGTTTGTTCCAGGCTATATGTATACCGGAGATGCGCTCACCGATGTGACGGAAGACAACCTCACTGCCAACATTGCCGAAGGGAATGTTATTACAACGCCTTACGATCTGGCCTTATGGTGCAAAAAGCTTATGACAGGCGAGGCGGGTTTGACGACCGAAACGGTCAACATGATGATGGAGGCGGCAGAGCCGCAGGCGGAAGGCTCCGAAAGGCTGTACGGCCTGGGGCTTGAATACGTTCCTTCTCTGGGCTGGGGGCACAATGGTGCCCACCCGGGGTATCTCACCGACATGTACTATGATCCTGAAAAAGAAGCATCCCGGGTCATGTTCGCCAATGTCTGGAATGTGGCCGACGAAATAACCTCCCTCAAGGCCCAGGCTTTGGCCATGCGCAGCATGAACGAGAAAATAACCGCCCTGCTGGAGTGATTGACCAGGCTGGAGTTCAACGATGAGAGATTTGATCTTCTCCGTAGGTCGGGTTTCCATACCCGACACTTTATCGTTGTCAGCGAAGCGGTTGTCGTTGTCGTCATCGGCTTTTGGAGTGTCGAAACGATGTTTTGACCAGGCTCGCACCCGGGCGCCTGCGGCACGTGTTGGTGTTTGTGACACCGCTGCGCGGTGGTGTAAGTGGTGAACCACCGGTGCCCTCGAAGCGAGGGTTCACCGATGAGATATGTTACTGACGCTTGGGAGTCTTTAATTCACCATCATGGTATAAAATCCACTCGCCTCGGGCATGGGTGAAACAGCCAGGAAATAGGACCCTTGCTGGGTGGTCCAGGATATGGCCCCCGCCTCCATCCCCATAAATGCGCCGTTTTCGTTGAAGAGGATCAAGGCATAACAGTCGCTTTCCGTGGTTACCTCGATGTCCACTTCCTGCCCCGGCGACACGGTATCCACCCGGAACCAGTCCGATTTGAAAAGATCAACCGTTCCATTGATCACATCGCCCGGAGCAATGGGGGGAACCTGTGCCATGGGATACGCCCTGTATCCTCCGAAAAGCAGTTTTTCCTTCCCGTCTTCCTGGATAACGCGGATGCTGCTGTCACTGCGGTTGTTTAAACCGGCAACAAATGCCGTGGCGTCATTTTGCGGAACCGCCGTACTCTCCTCGTCCCACAGAAGCAGACCATCTTTTTCTGTCAATATGGCAAAAGGGCATCCCCACCTGATATCGTTCCAGGCGACATTGTCAAATACATAGGGACCCAGCCTGTTTTTCCAGGCATCTGAAATTCCAACAGGAGTCACTTTTTCTCCAATAATGGAGCGGACATATCCTCCATAAGGGTATTCATCTCGATCCGCTCCGCTGCTGCCGGACTGGATCATGACGAAATAATCCCTGCCATCCCATTGAAGATTTTTAAAACTCACGGATTCTGTCCGGTCGTCCGCCATGTAGGTTCCATTCTGGTAGGTCAGAACAAACGTATTTGGGTTTTCATTTTGAGCATTGATTATCCAGGTGAATTTACCATTGCCATTATCGATTATCTTGTCATAACCATATTTTTTCACATAAATGCCTTCAAGTTGGGCCGGATTCGTTTCTGAGTCATAGTCCGGAAGAGCCGGCGCCGAGGGTTGAATCCCGTATTTTTCCCTGACAGCGTTTTTGAGACATTCCCGAACGACCGCCCATGGCAGATTTTCAGCGGTGTCGGAATTGGTCAGGACCACCGCCCCCAGTTTTTTATCCGGCAGCATTTCCATCAAGGAGAAGTAATCGCCGGTACCGCCGTTTTTCATCCAGGCCCTGCCGGCATACTTCATCGCGGGATCATCCATGCTGTCAAGGCCCAACCCCGGCTGAAACATGGAATCGATGTCCAGTTCCGACCGTTCCGCTTCTCCCAGCATGGCCACGGTTTCCGGCTGAAGGAATTGCCTGCCGTCCGGGGTCCTCCCTTCGTTGTTCAGCATAGTCATGAACTTTGCGATATCGGTGACTGTGGTGAACGCGCCCCCCGTCGCTCCGAAAGTGCAGTTGGTGTGTTTCGTTTCGGAGACCTGACCGCCCATATAGCCCAGGGCCAAATTCTCCCGGATTACCCGTAGAGACGTTTGTGTCATCCCGAGAGGTTCAAATAATTCCCGTTTCATAAAGTCAGCGAAGGTTTCGCCGGCAAGTCCTCCCTGCCTGAGCGCAATTTCACCGGCCAACACGAACCCCGTGTTGGAGTAGACGGCCATCTCTCCCGGCGGATGGCTTGGATAATCCGTACTCAGGTATTCCATAAGGAAGTCCATGTACAAATCGCAGCCGTAGGACTCCCAGCTTTCCCCGAAGAGGAATCCGGCGGCGTACAAATCCCCCGGTATGCCGGAATGGTGGTTCAGCAGACGCCGAACCGTCATTTCTTGCAGCTGAAAAGGGTAACGGGGCGCCATGTTGAATTCGGGGAGATAATCCGCTGCCGGGTTATCCAGCCCGA
>JAGYOT010000255.1 GCA_018399455.1 Desulfobacterales bacterium | reverse complement strand
GTTTTTATGCGACTATCACTACAATAGTCTGGGCGGCTGGCGCGTGCTGCTGGTCGGTGGGAGTCTCTCGTATAGCGGTGCTGCGGGGCTCGTGTATCTGCATGCGAATAACGATTCCGGCTATCGCTATTCGTATATCGGCTCGCGCGGCGCTGCGAATTTTTTTAACCCGGAGGGTGAATAGCGAATAAGGAGATAGACGCATGTTTTACCACAAAGACGGACTACTAAATTATGTTGATGCAGCCAATATTAACGCTGTTGAAGCAATTAAAAAGTTAATAAAAGATGAATGCTACCGTGATGAAAAAGCTCGTTTTCAATTATATCCAGAAACCGCTCAAGATAGATTTGGCGATGGAATGAGGCACTAATGATTGCGGCGGCAACAAACAACCTGTGTGGGTCGGGCGGCTGGCGCGTGCTGCTAGTCAGTGGGAATCTCTCGAATAGCAGTAATGCGGGGCTCGTGTATCTGAATGCGAATAACAATTCCGGCAATCGCAATTCGAATATCGGCTCGCACGGCACTGCTGGTAAGGCAGTAGTGAGTTGTCAGTTATGAGTTGTGAGTAAATAAATTGGTTTTCAACTCACTACTCACTACTCATAACTCACTACTCATAACTGGTTTGTTGCTGCCCCGGCTCTTGCCGAAACATAAAGCCTGCCTCGTAAACGTGCTGGTAGGACGAATAACCGAAAGCGCGGAGGCCGAATCAGCAGCCTTATGAAACGATACGGAAACCTATACCAGCGGATCTCAAGTATGGAAAACGTGCGTGCAGCGCACGAAAAAGCCCAGAGAGGCAAGGGTCACTATAAGGAAATCCGCCGGGTGAACCGAAACCTGGACGCCTACATGGAAAACCTGCACCGGATGCTGGTTGAAAAACGATACCGGACATCGCCGTACAAGGTGGAAACGCGCAACGACACCGGCAAGGAGCGGGAAATCTATGTGCTGCCCTACTACCCTGACCGAATCGTGCACCACTGCATCATGGCCGTGGTGGAGCCGATCTGGCAGCGCACCCTGATCCGGGACACGTATTCGGCCATCAAGGGCCGGGGCATCCATGACGGGCAAAGGCGGCTGCGCGGGTTTTTAAAAGATCGTGCCGGCACGAAATACTGCCTGAAGATGGACGTGAAAAAGTTCTATCCGTCTGTCCGCCATGGGGCGCTAAAGGAAATCATCCGCAAAAAGATCAAGTGCCGGGACACCCTGGCCCTTATTGATGAAATTATCGACTCGGCCCCTGGAGTGCCCATTGGAAACTACCTGTCCCAGTACCTGGGCAACCTGTATCTGAGCCCGTTTGACTACTGGATCAAGTGCGAGCTGCGGCTCCCATATTATTCAAGGTATTGCGATGACATGGTCATTTTGGATGCAAGCAAGGCCAGGCTGCATGAGGTGCACAAGCAGGCGGCCGATTTTTTGCGTGACCGGCTGGGCCTGCAGGTAAAAGAAAACTGGCAGGTATTTCCCGTGGCTGTGCGGGGGATAGATTTCCTGGGCTACCGGTCGTTTCATGACTATACCCTGGTTCGCAAAAGCATTGCCCGGAAATTTAAACTGGCCATGGGCCAGATCCGCAAGAAACCCACCCGGACATCGGTCAACCGGGTGATGAGCTATTATGGATGGTTTAAGTATGCCGATGCCCGGCGGCTGTGGGGAAAGCATGTGGACAAACAGATAGAGGGGCATGTGGATCGGATATGCAGGAAGGCCGGCCAGAACAACCCGCTGCGAAAAGCTGCGTGAAAAAGCGTTTTTCTGATTTTGCAGAAGAGCAAGGCCCGCTGGAAGGGTCCAAAGTGACTATCAACTCGGTTTTAAATGTCGAGATTATGATCACGGGCTTTCGGATACAGGGTAGTAAATATAAGGACAAGAACAGGTCGGGCAAATGTCTGACAGTGCAGTTTGAGCGCGACGGAGAGCAGCATGTGTTTTTTACCGGCTCTGAGGTGCTGCGCTCCCAGCTGGAAAAATACGGCGATGAGCTGCCGTTTTGGAGCACGGTTAAAAAGATTGATAAATATTTTACCTTATCATGAGGAGATAGCGCGATGCCTGAATCAATGCACAAGCCAGAAATCCAGAGGCTGCAGGGCAAAATTCTGGTGCCCTGCAATGCCCGCCAGGTCGAAAGACCAACTGCAGACGGCCAGATGGAAACCGTGTGGGTCTACACGGTTGTGGAGGCCGACCCCGGGCACCCGATCGGGGACCTGGCGCACTGGAAACAGGAGACCGCCAGGCGCCTGAACCTGGAGCTGCAGGGCTACATCTGCTCGATTTATGACATCGGCACCCAGGTGACACTCAACGGGTACGCTTCCCGGGCGCTTTTTGAGGGCCGCTCCGATATCGTGGCCGAGTGCCGGAAGGTCCAAGACTGGGTTGACCAAGTGCTGGAATATTATGACCAGCGCAAGCAGGCCCTGTTGACGGCGGAAACTGAAGATGAGCGCATGGAAGTGGCCTGGGACTTTGCCGCAGACGTGCCGCCGTCTGATTTTGTGGACTGGCGAAACGTCAGGCTGATGTTTGGAGCGCAGGGCTGATGTGGCCGTTTTCCGTCAAGGAGCCTGCCGGGCGTCGTTGTCCCTGGTGGATCGTTGGAATGATGATCCGGCAATGGGGACATCCGAATCTGGACCCGGTTGTGGCAGACGCGGAATACCTGCTACCGGATGACCCGGCGGGCCTGATCCGCAAATACACAAGCCGGAAGCGGTATATTGCGGATAAGCGGGACTGTGACGATTTTGTGAGAATCGTGCGGGGCAATCTGAGCAATGCCGGCCTGGGCCATGTGCTGGCAATGGATGTGAGAACACCCGGCCATAGCTGCCTGGGCTTTATTGGCCGGGATGACCGGGTGCGGCTTTTTAACGCGCAGACCGGGGAGCCGGAAACTGCTGATATTTTAGGGCTGTGGGTATGAAGGGAAAAAAGGCGTCATATTTAATTCACACCCGGGATTATCCTGATTTTCCGGAATTTTTAGATTATGAGATCCCCCTGGAGCTCATGGACGCCAGGGTTATTTTGCTGCTGCAGGCGGCCCGCAGCAGGCTGTGCCGTCCGGTTTATCCGTCTCCTGTTCGCGGGGGGTGGGCAAGACTTAATGGGTCTGTGACCTCCCGGCATTATGCGGTTGGCCGGCTTTCTGATGCCGGCGATATTTTCCCGGAGCGGGGATCTTTGATGCACTGCTGGCTGATTTTCCAGCAGATGGAGCAGGTGGGCGGCCTGGGGCTTTACGCTGATACAAGAGGCATTGACGGGGGGCGCTGGCCCATGCTGCATTTTGACTTGCGGCCGGTCCGGCAGCGGGTGTTTTGGATAAAAAGTGGGGGGAACTACCATACCATGGGGCAGAGTGCACAGTTTTGGCCCATGCTGCGGGAAATAATTAAAATTGACGAGGGTTACCGAAATGTTTGATTTAAGGCCGGGCGATATTGTTTGCACCACTTACAGTATTGACCGGGACCCGAATGGCCCGAATTGGCTGCAGTGGATCCTGTCTATGGGTATTCGCTGGGTGCAATGTTTTAATGACGTGGACGGTAAGGCCCGGCTGACCCATTCATTTGTGATCACAACGGATGCCGGAGATACATTTGAAGCCTTGTGGCGTTACAGGGAGCAGAATATCTATGACGCCTATGCCGGTCAGGAGGTTTTGATCGGCCGCCATAAGGGTATGACCCGGGAAAAGTTTTATGCAGCCCATCTGTCAATAGCTAAAAAGTATTACGGACTCCGATACCCTGCCTGGAAACTGCCTTTGTTTTTTTTAATGCCGCGACTGCTGAAATGGCTGCCGGGAAAGCCGGTCTGCTCAGAAAAAACGTTTCGATATCCGTATCATGCCGGCCTGGTTGATCATTGGCGCGGGGTGACGCCCAGCTATGTGGCTGATGCTATCCGGCGCTGGCGGGATTTTGAGGTTGTCTATCAGGGCATAATGCCCGGAAAACCAGTGGTGAGTAGTGAGTTGTGAGTTAAGCCCAATTTTTTTTACTCACAACTGACAACTGACAACTATTAACTGTCTTAAAAGGGGGAATAGCGTATGGGGTTTTTAAAAAAGATCGGCGGTTTTTTTCT
>JAGYOT010000254.1 GCA_018399455.1 Desulfobacterales bacterium | reverse complement strand
AGGAGAGGGATGCAGCGCAACGCAGATATTGGACTTTTTACGAAGCCATCAGGCTTAAGGGATTAAGAATTGAGAGGAACAGACGGCAACTCTGTCCCTCCTGTAATTTCAGCACAATCAAAGCCTTATTGCAGAACCCCGCACGGAGAGGGCTCTGTTCAATCTATTCCTCCGGGCCCGGCTCCGGGGAGTCGGACACATCTTCCGCAGCCGCGGCGTCTTCTGAAGCCGCACTCTCACCCGCAAGCTTTTCGCTTGCGTTGAACTTCTCCTGCAGATTCTCTTTTAAGATTTCACCCAGGCTCGAGGGGGCAGGCTTCATCTGATTGACATACTCTTCAAGGACAGTCTGTTCGTCTTCCACTTCCAGCTTTTTGATTGAAAGCCCGATGCGGCGGTCCTCGGTATTGATATTGATCACCTTGGCGTTCAGGGGGGCCCCGAGATTGTACTGGCCGACCGGCGTTTTGACCTTTTCCTTGCTGATTTCCGAGACATGGACCAAGCCCTCAATGCCCTCTTCAAGCTCAACAAAAATACCAAAATCCGTCACATTGGTGATGCTGCCGCTGATTTCAGTGCCCACCGGATAACGGTCGGCCACAGTCTTCCACGGATCTTCCGCCAACTGCTTAATCCCCAGTGAGAACCGTTCGTTGTCCTTGTCAATATCAAGGACCTTGGCCTGGACCGTATCACCCTTTTTGTAGAGTTCGGAGGGATGCTTGATCCGCTTGGTCCAGGAAATATCGGATATATGAACCAGACCGTCAATGTCATCATCAATCCCGATAAACATCCCGAAATCTGTAATATTCTTTATTTTTCCTTCAATCGTAGAACCTACCGGGTATTTCTCGCTGATCACTTCCCACGGATTTGGCACCGTCTGCTTCATCCCCAGCGATATCCGTCGACTTTCCGGTTTAATATCAAGGACTACGGCCTCCACTTCCTCGCCGACGCTCACGACCTTTGACGGATGCCGTACTTTGCGGGTCCAGGACATTTCGGAAACATGGATCAGGCCCTCGATGCCTTCTTCGACTTCCACAAAAGCCCCATAATCTGCCAGGCTGACCACCCGGCCGTTGACTCTGGTGCCAACCGGATAGCTCTCTTCGGCAAAAGACCAGGGATCGGGAACAAGCTGTTTCATTCCCAGGGAAACCCGTTCACTTTGAACATCAAAGGAAAGCACTTTAACGGTAATGGCGTCGCCGATAGCGTAAAGTTCTGAGGGATGCTTGACGCGGCCCCAGGAAATATCGGTAATATGAAGGAGACCGTCGACTCCGCCCAGATCCACGAATATACCGTACTCGGTTATATTTTTGACGACCCCCTCCAGCACTTTACCCTCTTCAATGGCTGCCAGGGTAGCCGCCCGCTTGGCTTCGCGTTCAGCTTCAAGGATGGCTCGGCGTGACAATACGATGTTGTTGCGTTTGCGATTAAACTTTAACACTTTGAACGAAAACGTTTGCCCCACCATTTCATCAAGGTTCCGAATGGGCCTGAGGTCGGCCTGGGATCCAGGGAGAAAGGCCTGGATACCGACATCAACAGAAAAGCCCCCTTTCACCCGGTTGGTAATCACGCCTTCAATGGTGCCTTCGGATTCATAGACTTCCCTGATCGCTTCCCAGACTTTTACCTTGGCAGCTTTCTCCTTGGAGAGGATAACCCGCTCTTCTTCCTCATCCCACCATTCCACCATGACCTCGACTTCATCATTTAACTGAACGTCAAGATTGCCGTTGTCGTCACGGAACTCGTGGATAGGAATCTGTCCTTCGGATTTGTATCCGACATCAACCAACACGTAATCCCTGTCCATGGAAATGACGGTTCCGTTTACCACCTCGCCTTCCTGGAACTGTTTAAGGCTTTCCTCATACATCTCCATGAGCTGATCCATGCCGACTTCAGCCGATGCATGGGCACTGTCGGAGCCTTCCGCGCCATCGTATTGTTCGGGTGAAGCCTGTACTGTCCGGTCTGAAAGCTCCGGGTCAATCACCTCCGACCGGCTGTTCTCCGAATTGTTCATAATGTTTTCCATTGATGTTTTGTCCCCCTTTGCCATAGTCTCTTTCCCACTCTTATTCAGCGGGTTGATAAATCTGGTTGTTTAACAGAGCTGATTTGAAAACTCAACGATTAATTTACGATTAATCCGATGAAAGGCTATTGCCGCCGACGTTCCACCGCCTTTATCATCTCATTAACAACATCCTCCACGCAAAGATGGCTGGAATCAATGACAAGGGCATCCACCGCCGGTTTCAAGGGGGCGGCTTCCCTTGAAGTATCGTTTTGATCCCGTTTTCTCATATCAGCTGCCACAGCCTCAAGGCTCTGACCGGAGTCTTCTCTCAGCTCCTGGTACCGCCGCATGGCCCGCACGGCACTATCTGCAGTCAAAAAAAACTTGATATCCGCATCGGGGAACACAACGGTCCCCATATCACGGCCTTCGAATACGGCGTTCTTACTTGCTCCCAACCGGCGCTGAATTGATAGCAGCGCTTTTCGAACAACGGGGCGGGCGGATACGGCAGATGCCATCATGGACATCTCCGGGGTGCGTATGTCATCCGTTATATCCATGCCGTCGGCATACAGACGGGAACCCTGGTCCGTTCTCAGGATATCCAGGTTCAGTTCCAAGCACAGGCGTTCAAGCGCTTTATCATCATCCGGAGAAATCCCGTGTTGTTTTGCCGCATACGCCACTCCTCGGTAAAGGGCGCCGGTATCCACGTAAGCGTAGTCCAACAATTCGGCCACTTTTCGACTCACCGTCGTCTTGCCGGCTCCGGCCGGTCCGTCGATGGTAACAAGGAACTTCTTCATGCACGGCCTCCGGCTTCATCCGGCTTCATCCGGCTTCATCACCGCTTCAAACGCATCTAAGAATCTGATATTCTCTTCCCGGGTACCCGTGTTAATCCGGATATACCGGGGATAGCCATAGGATACCATTGAACGGACAATGACGCCTTTTTTGAGCATTTCTTCAAAAACCTGATCCGCATCCCGACCGACATCAATCAGGAAAAAATTGGCCTGAGTCGGAAAGCAGGAAACGCCTAATTCCTTCAACGCCTGCTGCAGGAAATCCAGTTCAGTTGCCACGAGCCTGAGGGTTCTCTCAAAAAACGCCTTGTCATCCAGGGCGGCAATCGCAGCCTCCTGAGCAAGTAAACTGGTATTGAAGGGCTGCCTGATCCGATGCAGTAGTTCTGCCAGCTCAGGCGCCATCACGCCGTATCCGATCCGAATGCCGGCCAGGCCATAAGCCTTTGAAAAAGTACGTAAAACTGCTATCTGAGAATTTTTTTCCAAAAGAGAAAGCCCGTCCAGACACCGGGGATCCCTTGCAAATTCCACATACGCCTCATCCAGCACCACCCCCAAAGAAGGCGGAAGTTGTTTTAAAAACCGCTCGAACTCATCCTGGCATATGAACGTACCGGTGGGATTATTCGGGTTGTTGATAAAAACAAGTCGGGTTCTATCGGTCACAGCCGAGACAATAGCATCGAGATCAACGGCCAGATTGTTCAACGGGACAAATACCGGTCTCGCCCCTACGCTTCGCACCAGGATTTCGTACATAAGAAAAGAAGGGGCGGTCATGACCGCTTCATCGCATGGGGCAAGGAGCGTTCGGCAGAGCATACCGATGACATCGTCTGAGCCGTTGCCAAGCACAATGGTTTCAGGCCCGACTCCCAGTTTCTCGGAAAGCTTTTCTGTAAGGGCGTAGCCGCTGCCATCCGGATAGCGATGAAGACGATGGACTGCGGCTTCCATGGCTTTTACCGCTTTGGGCGAAGGCCCAAGCGGATTCTCATTGGAGGCCAGCTTGATGGAGTCTTTGATGCCATATTCCCGCTCCAGCTCTTCAATCGGTTTTCCCGGTTTATATGGCTTTATGGAATAAATATAGTTTGGAATGCTTAGATTCATCGTCACTTTTCCTGATTATCCGTCTTAGGTTGACTTTTCCAGCGCCGGTGGACCCAGAACCACTGTTCGGGATACCGGCGGATAAAAGATTCCAGCACCTGGTTGTAAAGACGGGTATTTGCCTTCACGTCCCGGGCTTTATCGCCGGACGTAATTAAAGGCAGCTCGGGC
>JAGYOT010000253.1 GCA_018399455.1 Desulfobacterales bacterium | reverse complement strand
TCCCGGAGGGATTGATTTGTGACATAGCGGACCACGAATTCGAGAATATTTCGTTTGTCGAACTGACTGAAGCGCCCAAGCGCCTCAAACTGTTCCATAGATTCGGTGTCCTGGAACCAGAGGATGCAACAGGCCTCGCTGGCCGTACTCCAGGTGACCCGGAAACGATAACTGTCAATCACGATGTCGGTCAGGATCTCATAGTAATGCTGCCCCATTTCAAGCCTTCCGGGTTCCTGAAAAACCCCGCCTTTCTGAACAGATCCCATCAGGCTGACAAGGCCATCATAAGGGGGGTTTGCTCCATCTTGGTTTGGATTAGGTTATTTAAGTATAACAGATTTTTTGCATCAAGGTCAAATTCATGTTCTATTTTTCGGGCATACCGGGGATAGGCATTGCCGCTGTCTCCCTGGCCGGCGGCGTTTACCAGAAGATTCGCCAGGTAACAGACAGAAACCACACCCTGGTACTCCGGGGCTGCATTTTGAGGACTGTGATGCCAGCGAACGACCTCAAGAAGCTGTTCGGACAGGTTCCATTTTCGTCCCAGCCATGCTCCGACGCGCGTATGATCCGTTCCCAGAACGCGGGACTCCGCTGCGGAAAGGGACATCTCACGTGTCTTGCTGAGCTCAAGCGCCTCGACAAAACGGTCGTGGAAATACTGTTCAAAAATAATCTTGCCGATATCATGAAGCAGGCCGCAGACATGCAGAACATCCGGAGACAAATCAAGGCCCGCGAACCGGGAAAGTTCGTTATGAACGCATTCAGCCGCAATGCCGGTTGCGATGCAGTGCCGCCAGAACGCTGAACGGTCAAAAACCGTATTGTTTTTGGGGGGGAAAGTCGAAAACACAGCTGCAGACATAGCAAGATTGCTCACCGCCTGAAACCCCAGCCGAACGATGGCCGCCTTAAGCGTCGGCGGTGCCTTGGCGCCCTGGAAATAGACCGAATACACGACTTTCATAATCCGGGCCATGATGGCCGGATCGTCCTCGATAATTCTTGCGATCTGATCCGCATCCACCTCGGGGTCTTTCAAAGCCCGGCCAAGATTTTCAATGACCACAGGCAGGGTGGGAAGCTTCTCCAGGGATTGCAGGCGGCTCCGGATGTCAGGGGGCAGTTCCATCATGCATCTCTGCGATACTCTGACTGTTCCGTGGGATTGGCCCGTACCTGCGCAATTGCCTTCCTTACCGCACCGGCAACGGTTTCATCATCCACCGGATCCTTAAGTACAATGGTGAACACCTGGGTATAACGGGCCGGCAGCATGTTGAGTGCCAGGGCATAGATATCCTGGATGGCCAGAATATCCGGATTAAACTCCTCATCCTCGGCCAGCAGGAGCTTCATTTGGGAAATTACCCGGCGCTCGTTTCGGTTTCGGATTCGGGCAAGATCCACCCCTCTAACCTGATAGCGCTCTTCTTTTTGGCTTTTGCCGCTCATCGTTCCTCCTGTACTTGTGGCGGGACAGATTTGAAATCTGTCCCGGAAAAATATTTGCCGTTCATTGCTCCTCCTGCATGTTGTGCCGGAACGGATTTGAAATCTGTCCTGAATCAATTAAAATCGGCTTGAATCCGTAAAGATTTGCAAAACCCGTCAATGGGTTTTTTCATTGACGTATTCAATAATTTTGTGGGAAATACGGTTCAAGGGCAGCACAGTCTCCGCCCCTCCCACGTTGATGGCCTCCTTGGGCATACCGAAGACCACGCAGCTTGCCTCATCCTGGGCGATGGTGCGGGCCTTGTTGTTTCGCATCTCCAGCAGCCCGGACGCCCCGTCCCTTCCCATACCGGTCAGAATCACGCCTATGGCGTTTCTTCCGGATGCCTGGGCCACGGATTTAAAGAGCACCTCAACACTGGGCCGATGTCCGCATACCAGGGGGCCGGATTTTGTCTGGACATAAAACCGGGCGCCGCTTCTTCGCAAAAGCAAATGATAATTCCCCGGGGCGATCAATGCAACGCCGGGCATCACGGAATCATTGTTTCTGGCTTCCCGGACCTCCAGGCTGCACAACTGGTTCAACCGGGCCGCCAGCGAAGCCGTAAACTGCTCCGGCATGTGCTGGACGATCACGATACCGGGAGCATTGCCGGGCAGATGCGTCAGAAGCTCCTGAATCGCCTGGGTCCCCCCGGTGGAAGCGCCGATGGCAATAACGGTATCGGTCATTTTTGTCTGGGTAATATTGACCTGCGGCCGCTGTTCTCTTGTCCCCACCTGTATGGCGGTCTTTTCTATCCGGGCCCGGGATGCGGCGCGGATTTTTTCAATCAGCGCCTCCGACATATCGTCGACCGAAAGCGAAGAGCCCGGCTTGCACATGACATCCACGGCCCCTGCGTTCATGGCCTCGACTGCCAGTTCCCCGCCTGACGGGGTCAGGGATGATACAATAATCACCGGCAGCGGGTAGTATCGCATCAGTTTCTTCAGAAAAGACAAACCATCCATCCTGGGCATCTCCATGTCCAGAAGAACGACATCGGGGCGCAGCTGAACGATTTTGTCCCTGGCCACATAGGGATCGGGCGCAGTGCCGACGATCCGGATATCCTCGTCCCGGCCCAGTTCCTTTGTCAAAACCTGGCGCACAATGGCGGAATCATCAACAATCATTACTTTTATCATGAGATTTTGCCTTAAGTTGACGGTTCAGGAATCAAGAACAAATCTGGCCATCATGGGCGATTCATCCACCAGAAAATAGGCGTGATCGCCGGCTTCAAAAACCGCCGCCCACTGCTTTCCGGAAATTTCCCGGGTTCCCGGAATGGTCAGATCAAATACCACCTCGGTGCCGAACTTCTCGGCAAGAAAATAGCCGCAGGAGACATTGAGAAATTCTTTCAGGGCATTTTCCCCGGCATCCTCCGGCAGCTCTTCTTCGTCCGCCCCCAGGATATTCTCCGCCAGTTCATTGCAGAAATCGAGGGGGGCAATGACTTCCATATATCCGCTATCCGAAGTGCTTTTAAAATCGATACGGGTCTGAACGCCAGCCCCCTGAAGGCCTGGCGCCTCATCCGGATCATCTTCCACAAACATGAAGGCAAAATCCTCGAACACGGAGGCAAAAATATGCAGCAAAAGTGCCCTGTCTGTTTGATTCATCGTTCACGTCCTTTAAGGGGGACAAAAATAAAACCTGTCCCTGATGGTGTTTTATATTCGGGAAAAGGCTTAAGCCCGCTCCCCGGTTGCCAGGCGCTAATGCAGCAGCGCTTTGACCACCCTGGCGAACTCCTCAGGTACAAAGGGCTTTTGCAGATAAGCGCCGATGCCCATGGCCTTCAATTTCTCGATTCGCTCACGGCTGCGCTCCGTTGAAATGATGACCACCGGAATCTGGGACAGCAAATCCTTTTTGCCCATCGCCTCGATCATTTCCATGCCGTTCATTACCGGCATATTGATATCAGCAAAAACAATATCCACCCAGTGGGTCTCCAGCTGCTTCAATGCCTCCCGGCCGTTTTCCGCAAAATAATACTCACTGATATCCAGATCGGAAATCCCCAGTGTCTTGGCAACCATTTTCCGAATAATCATGGAATCATCAACAATTAAAACATTATACCCCATAAGCCCTGCTCGTCTCTTAAGTTTCGGTCCGCCTGAGCTGAAAGCACGTGCGCTCCTTCAGCCAAGAATCTTTTCCAACTCCCGCATCCTGTCCAGCGTTTTGCTGGCGGTATATTCAATATGCTTTTTTTTCAACCCCACGGCCCGGATGGATTCGGCTGATACATTGTATTGTAGCCCATAAATCCCGGTGCCGACACCTTCGGACAAGGACAGCATATCCGCCAGGTGAATGAGATAAATCAAATCCTGGTACGCTTCGGCCTGTTCAGGCTCGTGGTGCCATCTGACACCGGCCACAATCTCCGGACCCAATTGCCAGTTAGCCAGAATCCGGGCTCCCGCCTGGGCGTGATCGATGCCCAGAATTTCTTTCTCCGCCTGCTCAAAGCTGATTTCTTTGGCCTCAAGCACCCGGTTAAACTGCTGCTGCTCCTGGCTGATAAAGGGATCGAGCAGGAGCAGGCCCAAATCATGCAGAAGCCCCACAGTGAAAACCGTATCCACGTTTTTCATGGCAAGCAGTTCCGCCAGTTCCTGGGCGGCCACCGCCGTCCAGATC